>NZ_JBBMEU010000024.1:0-31939 GCF_040096415.1 Megasphaera intestinihominis | reverse complement strand
ATATGTAAGATGCCCGTGAACCGATTTGCGCGAACGGGCGCCCCACGGGGCGCCCCTACAGAAAAAAGGAGCTGTCGCATGTGCAACAGCTCCTTTTTTCTATTATTTATTTCTTATTCTTTTTTCGTGATGCGAAGTCGCCGCCGGCCTGGATGACGTTGACGACGACGATGAGGATGATGATCGTCGCCAGCATGACGTCGGGACGGAATCGCTGGTAGCCATAGCGGATGGCGATGTCCCCGAGGCCGCCGCCGCCGATGGCGCCGGCCATGGCCGATGCTCCGATGAGGTTGACGATGAGGACGGTGATGTTATTGATGATCGTCGGCAAGGCTTCGGGAATGAGGACCTTGCGGATGATCTGGAACGGCGTAGCCCCCATGGATTCGGCCGCTTCGACGAGGCCGAAGTCGACGTCGCGGATGGACGTTTCGACGAGACGGCTCAGGAAGGGGATGGCGACGATGGTCAAGGGGACGCAGGCTGCCGTCGTACCGATGGACGTGCCGGCAATGAGACGCGTCAGCGGGATGATGGCGACCATGAGGATGATGAACGGGATGGAACGGATGATGTTGACGATCGTGCCAAGAATTTGATTGATGAAGCGGTTTTCCAGGATATGGCCCTTGCTGGTCGTGACCAGGGTGATACCCAGGGGAATGCCGATGATACCGCCAATGACCGTGGCGACGGCGACCATGTAGAACGTTTCTTCAATGCCTTGGAGCATTAACTTAATGATTTCTTGGGACATAACCTAAAACCTCACTTCCAATCGGTAATGTTTTGATGTACGAGAATGCCTTGGCCTGTGTTTCCATATCGCCCATGATGACGACGATGAGGTAGCCGAACGGTTCATCCTGGATGTAGTCGATGTTGCCGTAGAGGACGCTGACTTCGACGTTGAATTTGCGGACGATGTCGGCGACGACGGGGTCGCTGGTCGCAGCGCCTTTGAAGCGCAGGCGGACGAGCATGTAGCGGTCCGGCGACGGCTGGTCGGTGACACCCAGGTTCTTGATGCCTGCCGGCAGTTCCATATTGATGATGGACGTGACGAAATCTTTCATGGTCTGGGACTGAGGATTGGTGAAGATGTCGACGACGCGGCCCATTTCCTTGATGACACCGCTTTCGATGACGGCGACGCGATGGCAGATTTCCTTGACGACGGCCATTTCATGGGTGATGACGACGATAGTGATGCCCAGGCGTTTATTGATGTCCTGGAGCAGTTCCAGGATGGATTTCGTCGTCTGCGGGTCCAGGGCCGACGTGGCTTCGTCGCAGAGCAGGATTTTCGGATCGCTGGCCAGGGCACGGGCAATGCCGACGCGCTGTTTCTGGCCGCCTGAGAGCTGGGACGGATAGTTGCCGGCCCGGTCGCTGAGGCCGACCAGGTCGAGGAGGGAAGCGACTTTCTTTTCGATGACGTCTTTGGAAGCGCCGACGAGTTCCAGCGGGAAGGCAATGTTTTCGGCAACCGTACGGGATGATAAGAGATTGAAGTGCTGGAAAATCATGCCGATGTTCTTGCGTTCTGCCCGCAGCTGGGATTCATTCATCTTGGTCAAATCCTTGTCGTCGATGATGACCTGGCCGCTCGTCGGTTTTTCTAACATATTGATGCAGCGGACCAGCGTCGATTTGCCGGCACCGCTCTTGCCGATGATACCGAAGATCTCGCCGTCGTCGATGGTCAGGTTGATGCCTTTCAGGGCCTGGACCTGTGCGGCGCCGCCGTAGGTCTTGGTAATATTTTTCAGTGTAATCACAGTATCAACTCCTCAAAATAGGCGTAACTAGAGAAAGCAACCACAAAAAAAGGCCGTCATGCAGATGACGGCCGTATATACGGTTTCATTTCATCTGTCGGAATGTTCCGTTGGAATTGGCACCTTCCCGATAGGGGGTTGCCGCAGCGTCATCGGGCCAGTCCCTCAGCTGCTCTGGATGAAGGGTATATGGTTGTTGCGTCTTATAATAGCACGGATGGCCGGGATTGTCAATGGAAAATCGTTATTGCGCCCAGTCGCCATCGGTAAAGACCGGCACCGTCGTGCCGTCGGCCCTGGTCCCGGTGATGGTCAGGTCCGGCGAGCCGACCATGAAGTCGACGTGGATCATGGAGTCGTTGAGGCCGGCTGCGGCGACAGCATCTTTGTCCATATCAGCACCGCCAGCCAGGCAGGTCGGGTACGATGCGCCCAGGGCCAGGTGGCACGAGGCGTTTTCGTCGAAGAGTGTTTCATAGAAGAGGATACCCGACAGGGAAATGGGCGAATGATAGGGGATGAGGGCTACTTCGCCGAGGCGGCAGGCGCCGTCGTCGATGGCGATGAGTTTCTTCAGGACGTCTTCGCCCGTTTCGGCGGCAGCGTCGATGACTTTGCCGTCTTTGAAGGTCAGGTGGAATTTGTCGATGAGGTTGCCGTTATAGACCAGGGGCTTGGTGCTGTAGACCGTGCCGTTGACCGCATCTGCCTTGGGGGCCGAATAGATTTCTTCCGTCGGGATGTTGGCATTGAACAGCAGGTGGTCCGCCGTTTCTTCCATGCCGCCCTGCCAGATATGACCGGCCGGCAGGCCGATAGTCAGGTCCGTTCCCAGGCCGTTCGTATAGTGCAGGCTGGTGAAATGCTGGTCCGTCATCCAGGTCCGGCGCTTCTTCAATTCGGCCAGATGGGCGTCCCAATCGGCCAGGGCATCGGCACCGTCGGCACGGGACGACTGGAGGATTTGCTTCCACAAGGCTTCGTAAGCGGCGGCTTCGTCGAGGTCCGGATAGAGCAGTTTGGCCCAGACGGCACTGGGGACGGCGGCGACGAGCCACGTCGTCTTCGAGGCCATCATGCCGTCGATGTATTCCTTCAAGGCTTCATTCTGGGCTTTCTGCTGGGCAAAGATTTTATGGGTGTCGATGCCGTCCATGAGGTACGGATTCGCCGAGATGAGGCTGAGGAAGGCCGCTTTCTTATGGTAATAGTAGAGGCTGAAATCGCGGCGCCAGTCCGGCAGGGACTCGAAATACTGCAAATCTTCGTGTTCGTAGCGCAGGCGGGCCAGGTCGTCAGACCGCCAGTTGCAGACGACCTGGGCGGCGCCGGCCGTATAGGCCTCTTTCGTCAGGAGGGCGACGAAGTCGTGCGATTCGACAGGGGCATTGATGACCAGGGTCTGACCTTTCTGGAGATTCAGGCCCTTCTGCAAGAGGACGCGGGCATAAGCCGTTAATTGTTTGGTAGTTGGCATAAAATCACTCCTTAGTAGATGAGGATAGGACAGGGACTTTCCAGGCCGTATGCTTCCACAAGCGCCAGTTCAGGGCGCTGGCATTGATGGCCAGGCTGATGATGAGGCTGATCCAATAGCCATAGGGCCCGTAGGACGTGACGTGGGCCATGGCATAGCCCATAGGGATGCTGATGAGCCAGTAGGTCACGAAAGCGACGTAAGTGATGATCTTGACATCCTTATAGCCGCGCAGGATGCCCTGGACCGGCGTGCCGGCGGCATCGAAGAAGGAAAAGGCGACGGCGTAGAAGATGAACATGCGGATGGCCCAGAACGTTTCGGCATCGCTCGTGAAGATGGCGGCGATATGATCGACAAAGTGGTAAGTCACGACGATGAGGGCGATGGCGATGGTCAAGGCCGTCATCTGGCAGAGCACGGCATACTGCCGGGCAGCGGCGTAGTTGCGGGCGCCGACTTCGTAGCCGATGACGATAGTCGCCGTCAGGCTGATGCTCCAGGGCAGGGTATAGGTCAGGGTCGAGAAACTGATGGCTGCCTGGTTGGCCGCCAGGTATAAGGTGCCGAATTCGGCCATGAGCAGGCCGACGATGGAGAACAGGCTCGTTTCGCAGAAGACGGCGATGAAGATGGGAATGCCCAACTCCAGCTGATGATAGCCATGATACCAGCTGAAAGGCCGCAGGCGGCTCCAGAGATGGTAAGAGCGGAAAGGCTCCATCCACTGCAGGACGCCCACGAAGAGCAGGAAGGACAGCCACGACGCGATGGTGATGGCATAGCCCGTACCGATACCGCCCATAGCTGGAATGGGGCCGGCGCCGAAGATGAGCAGGCGGAAGAGGATGATCGTCAGGACCAGGTTGGTCACTAATATGGCCATGGAAACGTGGGTCTTGCCGTGGGCGTCGACGATGTAGCGCATCGTCGCCTGCAGGCAGATGGGGACCAGTCCCAGGGCCAGAGCCTTGAGGTATTCCCAGGCGATGTAGCGGACCGGTGCGTCGAGGCCCATAAAGTCGAGAAAGGGCGGCAGCAGAAAGGCGCCGGCCAGGAAAATGACGGCCGTAAAGCCCAGGCTCAAGTAGAGGCTCTGCATAATGTACGTCGGGATTTCCTCGGTCTTCTGAGCGCCCCGGAGCTGGGCGATGATCGGCGAGATGCCGAAGAAGATGCCGCACAGGCCGGCAAAGACGGGATACCAGATATTGACGGCTACGGCGACCCCGGCCAGGTCAATCGTCCCGGCCTGACCGCTGAAGATAGAACTGAAGACGGATGTCCCGACCTGGGCCATCTGGGTCAGGAGCAGGGGAAAGAACAGGGCCAGGAAATGGCGTAATTGGAACCAATGGGGGAACATGATATCCTCCTTGTATGAAAAAGGGCTTGTCGCACAACGACAAGCCCTTTAAAGTTGGTAGTGGCTAGCAGTTAGTTGTTAGCGGATGGCTTTAAATTTAAAGGCCTTCTTCAAACATCAAACCTTAAACTGTACAGAAAAAGGGACCGTGCATGATGGCCGAAACCTTCATGCGCCAGTCCCCCTTTTCAGTCGAACTTATTTACCCATAGCATTGACTTTGGAAGCCAAACGGGATTTTTTACGAGCTGCAGTGTTTTTATGGAGAACGCCTTTCTGTGCGGCGCTGTCGATTACGCTGCTAGCTTTATCGAATGCTTTTTTAACAGCTTCAGCGTCACCAGCGGCGATAGCTTCGGTCGTACGGCGGATAGCGGTATGAACAGAAGATTTAACCTGAGAGTTAGCTGCGTGGCGAGCTGCGTCTTTTTCCATCGTTTTGATATTGGATTTAATCTGCGGCAATGGATTCACCTCCCTAATTTACAAGAACACTAGAAGAAATTTTACCATATGGCGCAGAAAAAAGCAATACCTTTTTTACAAGACATGCGATTAAGCTTTGCCTTCCGAGCCGAGGACGCATTTGATCTTGTGAGCGACGATGTCATGGACGAACTGACGGCCGTCGGCGAGGTACTGGCGCGGGTCGAAATGTTCCGGATGCTGTGCCATGTGCTGACGGATGCCGGCAGTCAGGCCGAGACGGAGGTCGGAGTCGATGTTGATCTTGCAGACAGCCATGGAAGCTGCTTTGCGGAGCTGGTCTTCCGGGATGCCGATAGCGTCAGCCAGGTTGCCGCCGTTTTCGTTGATGATCTTGACGTATTCCGGTACGACCGAAGATGCGCCGTGGAGGACGATCGGGAAGCCCGGCAGGCGTTTGGAGACTTCTTCGAGGATGTCGAAGCGGAGTGTCGGCGGTACGAGGACGCCGTCAGCGTTGCGCGTGCACTGTTCCGGGGTGAATTTGAAAGCGCCGTGGCTGGTGCCGATAGCGATGGCCAGGGAGTCGACGCCCGTGCGGGATACGAATTCTTCGACTTCTTCCGGACGCGTGTAGTGAGCTTCGTGGGCAGCGACTTTGACATCGTCTTCGATGCCGGCCAGCTGGCCGAGTTCGCCTTCGACGACGACGCCGTGAGCGTGTGCGTATTCAACGACTTTTTTCGTGAGGGCGATATTGTCTTCGAAAGAATGTTTCGAGCCGTCGATCATGACGGAAGTGAAACCGCCGTCGATGCAGTCTTTGCAGGTTTCAAAGTCAGCGCCGTGGTCGAGGTGAAGGGCGATGGGGAGATCATGATCTTCCAAAGCTGCTTCTACGAGATGT
Organism: Megasphaera intestinihominis; assembly: GCF_040096415.1. Lineage (NCBI taxonomy): Bacteria > Bacillati > Bacillota > Negativicutes > Veillonellales > Veillonellaceae > Megasphaera > Megasphaera intestinihominis. The sequence continues at coordinate 25,979 of NZ_JBBMEU010000024.1, read as the reverse complement.
TTCAAATACGGCGGTTTAGCGTATTTGCGGGCACCGGCCGAAGCCTGAAGGATGATCGGCGAGTTCAATTCAGCAGCGGCCTGGGTAACGCCCTGGACGATTTCCATGTTGTTGATGTTGAATGCACCGATAGCATAGTGGCCTTCATAGGCTTTTTTAAACATTTCTGTAGTTCCAATTAATGGCATGTTTACATTCCTCCTACATAATACGTAAAAATGGTTAATATATATAATTCCAGCCGGCCCGTCGGACGAAGGCGTCCATATCTTCAGGCAGCCGGGAATTAACGGTGATGAAGCGGTGGCTCATGGGGTGGGTGAACTGGAGACAGTAGGCGTGCAGGGCCTGGCGGCCGATGAAGCGGCGCGAACCGCCGTAGAGGTCGTCGCCGGCCAGGGGATAGCCCAGGTAACTGCTGTGGACCCGTATCTGATGGGTCCGGCCCGTGTGCAGGACGACTTGGAGCAGGCTGTAGTCCTTGCCGGCTGCGAGGCAGGTGAAATCGGACCAGGCCGGCTTGCCGTCGAGGCGGACACAGCGGGTGATGATGCTATCGGGACATCTTCCGATGGGGGCGTGTACAGTTGTGACCCGCGACGGGTATCGTCCCTCACAGATAGCTAAGTACAAGCGCTTATAGCCCAAGTCCTGCTTATCGAAAGCGTATTGGATCTGCGGTTCCTTGGCGACCATACAGAGACCGGACGTATTCTTGTCCAGGCGGTGCATGGGGTGGTAGGAACAGTGCTGCCCCGTCTGTTCGTAATGATAGGCGACGGCGTTGGCCAGTGTCCCGTCCCGTACGGCTGATGTGGGATGCATCAGGAGACCTGCAGGCTTGTCGATGACCATGAGGTAGTCGTCTTCATAGACGATGCCAATGGGTATGTCCTGTGGCGGGAAGGGGTTCTTTTCCGGAAGGGTGACGCAGATCTCGTCGCCTTCATGGACGAAGTCCCGCGTCGAGGCGGCCTGGCCGTTGATGGTACAGATGCCGTTGTGCTTGATACGGCGCCGCAATGTCGACGAAACGCCGAAATGTTTCAAAGCGCCGCCTAACGATGTAGGCCGTATGATCGTCCCTACTGTAAAATGAATCATTTGCATTTCCCCTATATTGGCTTTGTCTACATCTATTATACAAAATGAAAATAAATAAATCCATACATTTCGTGAAAACATGTGGGCTATATTTTAGCCCGCAAGGGCCTGGGAGTGCGGCTGGCCAGAAAAAATCATCTCCTGGAAAAGGAAACTTGACGCTCCGCGTCGAAATAGTATATCATAGGAATGTTATGTATCCATTTTTTAGATTTACCTTAAAAGAGTGTTCCCTAAAGAAGGAATTTCACAGGTGGATAGAGAATAATATATACGTCAGCGTTATTGAAATGAAACAGGTGATATGAGTGAAACGGTTTTCCAGCGAATTTATCGAACAGGTCCGGCAGGCCAATGACATCGTCAGCGTCATCTCCGATTATGTGACGCTGAAACGGCGGGGCCGCAACTTCTGGGCCTGCTGCCCTTTCCATAATGAAAAGACCGCCTCCTTCAGCGTCGCTGCCGACAAAGGATTCTTTTATTGCTTTGGCTGCCATGCTCACGGCGATGTCTTCCAATTCATTATGAAGAAAGAAAACCTTTCCTTTTCGGATGCCGTCGAACGCCTGGCTGAACGGGCCCATATCGCCCTGCCCGTCGTCGAACGGTCGGCCGAAGAAATCGCCCGCGATAAACAGCGGGACCGCTTGTATCAGATCAACGAAATGGCGGGCAATTTTTTCCATAATTGCCTGACCCAGACTCATTACGGGCAGCCCGGACTGGCCTATTTCCACAAGCGCCACGTATCGGATGATACCATCGAGGCCTTTAAGCTGGGCTTTGCTCCGGAAAGCTGGGATAAACTGACGACGGCTTTCATGAAAAAAGGTGTCACTGGCAGGGAATTAGTCCTCCTGGGACTGGCTAAAGAAAAGAACGGCCACTTTTACGATGCCTTCCGCGGACGGGTCATGTTCCCCATCCGCGACGGCCGCAGCCGCATCGTCGGTTTCGGTGGCCGCGTCCTCGACGACAGCAAGCCGAAGTATCTCAATTCGCCGGAAACGCCGATTTTCAATAAACGGCGGCTCCTCTTCGCCATGGACCTGGCCCATAAAGCGATTTATGAGCAGGGGAAAGCCATCCTGGTCGAAGGCTATATGGATGTCGTTTCCGCTCATAACCGGGGCATCCATAATGTCGTCGCGTCCCTGGGGACCTCCTTTACGCCGGAACAGGCGCGGCTCTTGCAGCGCCAGGCCAAGGAACTCGTCCTGGGCTACGACATGGACGGCGCCGGCCGTCAGGCGACGCAGCGGGCTATGGAAATCGTCCGCGGCCTGGGCATGCGCATCCGCGTCTTGTCCTTGCCGCAGGGCAAGGACCCTGATGAATACATCAATGCCGCCGGGCCGGACAAGTTCCGCCAGGCCGTCGACGAAGCGCCGAATGTGCTCGATTACATGCTCATGCGGGCCTTGCAGCGCTTCGACGTGACGACGCTGGAAGGGAAATCATCCATTACGACCATGGTCCTGCCCGTCGTCGCTGCCGTCGACAACCGGGTCCTGCTGGAAGCGTTCCTGAAGAAACTGGCAGGTCAGCTGCAGATAGGGGAAAACGCCGTGCGCAGCGAATTCAACAAGTATGTCGCTGCCCATCCGGAAGCAGGCCAGCAGCCGGTCGTCATCTCTTCGTCCGTATCCCAGGAAAATGCCGCAGCCCGCGGGAGCGGTGCCATGGCTGTAGCCGAAGAGAATATCCTGCGTTTCCTCCTGGAAAAGCCGGCTGCCTGCGGGCGGATCCACGCCAAAGTATCGGCGGACCTCTTTGCCGATGAACGGCGGCGCCACATTTACCAGCTCATTTTGGATACGTATGCACACCAAGGGATGTACACACCACATGACATCCAGCAAAAATTAACTCCTGAGGAGGCCGAAGAAGTAGCACGAATTATGGTTCTACAAGATGTCCCACTGGACGAAAATGTACTGATGGATTATGTCAAGCGCTTTCGCATGGCCGATTTACAAAAGCAGTACCTGGCGCACAGCCGCCTGGCTGCCACTTATAGCCGGACTGGCGATGCAAGGCTGGCCGAAGAGCTTGCAGCATGTAAGAAAATTAACGATGAAATGAAACAATGGTCTTGAGGAGCAGAAAGGAGCCTGTACACCATGGTGAATAAAACGACAGATGATACAAAAGTAACGAAGAAAACGACGAAAAAGACGACGCGCCGCAAGCCGTCCAAGAAGAAGGACGCTGCCGCCAAGAAACCGTTGAGTGAAAAAGAACGCCAGGCCCTGGCCCTGCAGCACATCAAGCAGCTCCTGCAAATGGGGCAGAAGAAGGGCAGCCTGACGTATACGGAAATCATGAACCTCATGGAAGAAGACGAACTGACGCCGGACCAGATCGACAAGATGTATGAAGTCTTTGCCGACAAGGGCATCGACATCATCGGCGAAGACGACTCCATGGCGGAACATGATGATATAGATGATGAAGATACGGAAAAAGTCCCGGACCTTCACAATGTCGACCTCAGCGTGCCGGAAGGCATCAACATCGATGACCCGGTCCGCATGTATTTGAAAGAAATCGGCCGCGTCCCCCTCTTGTCGGCGACGGAAGAAATTACCCTGGCCAAGGCCATCGAAAAGGGCAATGCTCCCGATGCAACAGAAGAAGACATCAAAGCCGGCACGATTGCCAAGAAGAAACTGACCGATGCCAACCTGCGCCTCGTCGTCAGCATCGCCAAGCGCTATGTCGGCCGGGGCATGTTGTTTCTGGACCTCATCCAGGAAGGGAACCTGGGTCTGTTGAAAGCCGTCGATAAATTCGACTACAGCAAAGGCTACAAGTTCAGTACCTATGCGACATGGTGGATCCGCCAGGCCATTACCCGTGCCATTGCCGACCAGGCCCGGACCATCCGCATCCCGGTCCACATGGTCGAAACTATCAACAAGCTGATCCGCATTTCCCGCCAGCTCCTGCAGGACAAAGGCCGCGAACCGCTGCCGGAAGAAATCGCTGAAAAAATGGACATCCCTGTCGAACGCGTCCGGGAAATCATGAAGATCGCCCAGGAACCGGTATCGCTGGAAACACCGATTGGCGAAGAAGAAGACTCGCACCTCGGCGATTTCATCGAAGACTCGGAAGCCGTCGCCCCTGATGACGCCGCCTCCTTCATCTTGCTGAAAGAACAAATCGAAGACGTCTTTTCCTGTCTCACCGACCGGGAACGCAAAGTCCTCTACCTGCGCTTCGGCCTCAAAGATGGCCGTCCGCGCACACTGGAAGAAGTAGGCCAGCACTTCAACGTCACCCGTGAACGTATCCGCCAGATCGAAGGCAAGGCCCTGAGCAAACTGCGCAACTGGGGCAAACGGGAAAAAATCAAGGATTTCCTCTAAGCCGAAATCTCTCCTTGACGCCATATGCTAATTCGCGTATAATAATTTGGTAAGGCCTTGCGCCTTATCTTTTGGGCCTATAGCTCAGTGGTAGAGCCACCGGCTCATAACCGGTTGGTCCTTGGTTCGAACCCAAGTGGGCCCACCATGAATGAAAAGAGCTTGTTGCACGTAATCGTGTCCGGGCTCTTTTTCTGTATACAAAATATTGCCGATAGATGGATGATCCCAGAATAAATTATTTATAGAAATAACCGCTCAAGATTAGGGTCTGAAGCGGTTATTTTTGTATTCTCCAATATGTTATAGATTTACAGTTCGGCTTTTTTGTTCCAGGTGTTTGCAATGTGTGCCTGGCCTTCGGCATTGGCCGAAGCGACAGAGACGATGCCATCGCGTTTGATACAGTCGAAAAAGACGTTGGTTAACATGGGTATTCCTCCTTTAGCAAAAAAAGACTACGTTCATTATAGCCAAAGGGAAGGGAAATGTATACGGCCGTGAGGTTTCTGTTAAGATTATGTTGCCACGAGGCGCCTTGAGGTTATATAATTATGTATTATAGATAATATTTTTAGGAGGATAGACATGGCAGATATTCGTATCATCCGGGGGCAGCGGATCGTCCCCGACGTGGAGCAGGCTCTGCGGTTTGCTGGTTATGAATCGAAAGGGGCAGCTTGGGAACGGGCTGAAGGGATGTGCCGGGATATGGCACCGCTCTTGCGGCGGTCTTTGCAGGCCAAGGCGGTCCTGGCCTTTACAGAGAAACGGCTCTATGTCATCCTGACGTTAGGTGCTGCTGTGAGCCGGCAGATCGACCGCTATCAGGATGACGGGGATGAGCTGGCCGCCGTGCTCTTCGCTGCCATGGCTGATACGTGCCTCTTTGCCCTGGAACAGCAGGTTTTGCAGCAGCTGCGCCTTATTTGCCGGCAAAAGGGCTGTGGCATCGTTTGCCGCCACGAACCGGGCAGCGATTTGCCCTTATCGGTCCAGGCCGATGCGGTCTGTGAGACGGCTGCCGGCCGGACGGCTGGCGTGACGGTCAATGCGGCCATGGCTTTGTCGCCGGAGAAATCCATGAGCCTCGTCTTTGACCTTTGCGAAGACCCGGCTGTATTCCAGGTGAAACATGACTGTACGGCCTGCCCTAAGACGGATTGCCCGCAGCGCCAGGCCGAATCGGCCCGGGAAGTACGGCTGACCTGCCCTGGCGGCTGCCGGGTCCATGACTATATCCAGTCTCAGGGAACGGCCCTGGCTATGCCCTGCGGCGGCAAGGGCATGTGCGGCAAATGCCGTGTCCGCGTCGTCCGGGGGCGGCTTCCCGTCACCCCGGAAGACAAGCGCATCTTTTCCGAAGCTCAGCTGGCCCAGGGCTGGCGCCTGGCCTGCAAGGCCGTAACCCGTGAAGCGGCCGAAATTGTCGTTCCCGTGCAGGAACAGCAGGGCTTTTCGGCTCTGGCTGCCGAAGCCGCTGACGAGGGAGCCCTTTCACTGGCAGCGGACCATGACTATGGCCTGGCTGTCGATATCGGGACGACGACGTTGGCCGCAGCTCTGGTAGACTGTACGGATGGAAAAATCCTGGCGACAGCGACGGCAGTCAACAGCCAGCGCTCTTTTGGGGCCGATGTCGTCAGCCGCATCGGTGCCGCCTGCCATGGCAAAGGCAAGGCCTTGCAGAAGGCCGTCCGCCGGGACCTGACGCGGCTGATGAAGCAGCTCCTGAAGGACCATCCCGGCACGGCCGCTCGCTGCCGCCAGATGGCCATTGCCGCCAATACGACCATGCTCCACCTGCTCATGGGCTGGCCCTGCGACGGCCTGGGCGACTGGCCGTTCCATCCCGTATCCCTGGGCGGGAAGACTTATCGCGCTCAGGAGGTCCTGGGACCGCAGTCGCCACTGGCAGACGCTACAGTGACCCTGCTGCCCGGCATGAGCACCTACGTCGGTGCCGACATTACGGCCGGCATCTGGCAGTGCGGCCTGGCCTCGTCAGACGACGTCAGCCTCTTCGTCGATCTCGGGACGAATGGGGAAATGGTCCTGGGCAATAAGGACCAGCGCTTCATTGCATCGGCTCCGGCCGGTCCGGCCCTGGAAGGGGGCAAGCTGACCTGGGGGACGGGCAGTGTTCCCGGGGCCATCTGCGGCGTCCGCATCGAGCGGGGCCGGGCTAAGGTGCGGACTATCGACCACACCGTTCCCGTCGGTATCTGCGGGACGGGCATCCTCGAAGCCATGGCCGGCCTGGTCCGGGAAGGCCTGGTCGACGAAACGGGGAAACTCGTAGAGCCTTATTTCCATAAGGGCTTTCCCCTGGCGTCGACGCTGGATTATCAGCGCATTACCCTGAGCCAGCAGGATATCCGTGAAATCCAGATGGCCAAGAGCGCTATCCGGGCCGGCATCGAATCGCTCATCGAACGCAGCGGAATCAGCCGTCAGCGCGTCCACCAGGTCTTCCTGGCCGGCGGTTTCGGTTATTACCTGGATCCGCAGAAAGCGGCTGTCATCGGCCTGTTGCCAGCAGATCTGGCCGAACGGACGACGGCTGTCGGCAACACGTCCCTGAAAGGGGCCATCGGCCTTTTGACGGGCGCCGTGACTTTGGAAGAGTTACAGGCCATCGCCGCCGGGGCAGAGGAAATCGTCCTCGGCAACGACGAAGCCTTTCAACGCTTATACATTGATTATCTGAATTTTTAGGGGGACTTAGATTGACTAACGAAGCATTTCAACAACTTCTACAGGGCGGTGTTGTCCTGCTCGACGGGGCGACGGGGACGAACCTGCAACAGGCGGGCATGCCTATCGGCGTCTGCCCGGAACAATGGATCTTAGAGAACCGCGACGTCATGATCGATTTGCAGCGCCGTTTCGTCGAAGCGGGCTCGCAGATCCTCTATGCGCCGACCTTTACGGGGAACCGGCTCAAATTGGCCGAATACGGCCTCGATGACCAGCTCGTCGCCATCAATCAGGGCTTGGTTGCTATCTCCAAAGAAGCGGCCCAGGGGAAGGCCCTGGTTGCCGGCGACATGACCATGACGGGCCAGCAGCTCTATCCTATGGGTGAACTGACCTTTGACGGTCTCGTCGACGTCTATCGCGAACAGGCCCAGGCCTTGTACGATGCCGGTGTCGACCTGTTCATCGTCGAAACCATGATGAGCCTCCAGGAAACGCGGGCTTGTGTCCTGGCTATCAAGGAGGTCTGCGACCTGCCCATCATGGCGACGCTGACCTTTGAAAAAGACGGCCGTACCCTCTATGGGACGCCGCCGGAAGCGGCTGTCGTCGTCTTGCAGAACCTCGGTGTCGATGCCGTCGGCCTGAACTGCTCGACAGGACCGGCCGACATGGTGGAAACGGTCCGGAAGATGTATGAATATGCGACGATTCCCCTCATTGCCAAGCCCAATGCCGGTTTGCCGGAATTGGATGGTGACAAGACGGTCTATAAGACGACGCCGGAAGAATTCGCCCAGGACGGCCGGCTGCTCATCGAAGCCGGTGCCCATATCGTCGGCGGCTGCTGCGGCACGACGCCGGACCATATCCGGGCCCTTCACGAGGCTGTCTGCCGGCTGACGCCGAAAGCGCCGCATGCCAGCCATCACCGCGTCCTGGCCTCGGAACGGCAGGTCGTAGAAATCAAGCTCGACGGCTCTTTCCAGGTCATTGGCGAACGCATCAATCCGACGGGCAAGAAGAAGCTCCAGGCTGAACTGCGGGCGGGCAAGCTGGACATGGTCCGCGCCATGGCCCGCGAACAGGAACGCAACGGCGCGTCTATCCTCGACGTCAACATGGGGACCAACGGCATCGATGAAAAAGAAATGATGCTCAAGGCCATTTACGAAGTGACAGGCGTATCGGGCCTGCCCCTCAGCATCGACACGAGCTCACCGGACATCATGGAAGCGGCCCTGCGCATCTATCCCGGCCGGGCCCTGGTCAATTCCATTTCCTGTGAAACGGAAAAGCGAAAGAAACTCCTACCTGTCGTCAAAAAGTACGGCGCCATGTTCATCGCCCTGCCTGTTTCGGATAACGGTATCCCCAAGACCCTCGAAGAAAAACATGCCGTCCTCGACGAGCTCCTGGCCGATGCCTATGACCACGGCTTTTCGCCGGAAGATGTCGTCGTCGACGCCCTGGTAGCGACGGTCGGGGCTGCGCCGACGTCGGCCCTGGACTGCATGGCCACGTTTTCTCACTGCAAGCAGGACCTGGGACTGGCTACGGTCTGCGGCCTGTCCAACATCTCCTTCGGCCTGCCGGACCGGATCTATGTCAACGCCACCTTCTTGGGCATGGCCATTGCCAGCGGCCTGACCATGGCCATTGCCAATCCGTCCCAGGATTTGCTCATGAATACGGCAGCAGCGGCCAATATGCTCATGAATAAAGAGGGCAGCGATTTGGCCTACATCCACCGCATGCAGTATTTCGACAAGAAAGAAGCCGAAAGAAAACGGCAGGAAGAAGCAGAACTCCTGGCCAGCCACGGTACGGCTGGGGCTGTCGAAACGGCGGGGGAGTCCCAAGACGCTGAGCAAGGGCCGGTCAATCCGGTCTACCAGGCTGTCCTGGAAGGGGAAAAGGACGCCGTCGTCGCCTTGGCTCAGGAAGAACTGGCCAAGGGTATGGCACCGGATGCCATCATCAACGACCTGCTCATTCCGGCCATCACTGAGGTCGGCGATTTATACGATAAACAGATTTACTTCCTGCCCCAGCTCATTGCCAGTGCCAATACGATGGAAACGGCCATTGCCTATTTGGAACCGCTCATCAAGAAAGACCCGGGCCAGCAGGACATGGCGACCATCGTCATTGCCACCGTCGAAGGCGACGTCCACGATATCGGTAAGAACCTGGTCGGCCTCATGCTGCGCAACTACGGCTATAAGGTCATCGACCTGGGCAAGGATGTGCCGGCCGGCACCATCATCGAGACGGCGCTGCGCGAAAAGGCATCTGTCGTCGGCTTGTCGGCCTTGATGACGACGACGATGATGCACATGAAAGATGTCATCGCCGAAGCGGCGGATAAACAGTATGGCGGCAAGATTATCATCGGCGGCGCAGCCGTTACGCCGAGTTTCTCCGATGAAATCGGTGCCGATGGCTATTCCAAAGATGCGGCAGACTGTGTCAAGCTCGTCAGCCGCCTGTTATCGTAAAAGGGGGAATCATTATGCCAGCATATCGTTGGGCGACTTTGGGCTGCGGCGTCATCGGCAATGAACTGGCCCAGGCTATGCAGGCCCTGGGCGGGAATTTGTACAGTGTCGGCAACCGGACCCATGAAAAGGCCTTGTCTTTTGCTGAAAAATACGGCATCGCCAAGGTCTACGACAAGCCAGAGGATATCTTTTCGGATCCCGACGTCGATATCGTCTATATTTTGACGCCTCATAATACGCATATCCGTTATCTGCTGCCGGCGCTGGCAGCGGGCAAACACGTGCTCTGCGAAAAATCCATTACCCTTAACAGCCTGGAACTGGACCAGGCCCGGCGCTGTGCTGATGAACACGGCGTCGTCCTGGCCGAAGCCATGACCTTATATCATATGCCTATTTACAAACAGCTCGCTGAACTCATCCGTTCCGGCGCCCTGGGGCCGCTGCGTTTCATTCAGATGAATTTCGGCAGTTATAAAGAGTACGATATGAACAACCGCTTCTTCAACCGCTCCCTGGCCGGTGGTGCCCTCCTCGATATCGGCGTCTATGCGCTGTCCTTCGTCCGCTATTTCATGAGCTGTCAGCCCGACCAGATCGCGTCCCAGGTCCGCCTGGCACCGACCGGTGTCGACGAGCAGGCAGGTATCCTCTTGCAGAACCGGGAAGGGGAGATGGCGACGCTTTCCTTATCGCTCCATGCCAAGCAGCCGAAACGGGGCATGGCCGCCTTCGATAAGGGATATATCGAAATCTACGACTATCCCCGGGCCGATACGGCGACCATCACCTATACGGCCGACGGCCATCAGGATGTCCTGCAGGCCGGCAGTCAGTCCAAGGCCTTGCAGTACGAAATCCGGGACATGGAAGACGCCGTGGCCCACGGCGGCCAGGGCATGTGCCAGGCTTATACGAAAGATGTCATGGACCTCATGACGGCCATCCGCCAGCAGTGGGGCCTGACCTATCCCGAAGAAGAGGGGGGAGCGCAATGAGTTATTCATCGGTCGATACCTTGTGGATCCTCATGGCGGCCGTCCTGGTCTTCTTCATGCAGCCCGGTTTCGCCATGCTCGAAGCCGGCCTGACGCGGGGCAAGAATGCCGGCAATATCGTCATGAAGAATTTCATGAACTTTTCCCTCGGGACCCTGGCCTTCTGGATCGTCGGCTTCAGCCTGCTCTTTGGCCGCGACATAGGCGGATTCATCGGCATGCCCGATTTCTTCGCCCAGCATATGGACCTCATGGCCGGGACGCCTTATCCGGATTTGGCCTTTTTGCTCTTCCAGACCGTTCTCTGTGCCGTGACGGCGGCCATCGTGTCCGGCGCTATGGCTGAACGGACGAAATTTTCGTCATCCTGTCTGATTACGATCCTCATCAGTCTGCTCATCTATCCCATCGTCGGGCACTGGTCCTGGGGCGGCGGCTGGCTGGCAGCCCTGGGCTTCCATGACTTCGCCGGCGCTTCTGTCGTCAGCCTGACCGGCGGCATCTGCGCCCTGACCGGGGCCAAGGCCCTGGGGCCGCGCATCGGCAAATATAATGACGATGGCTCGGTCAATGCCATTCCCGGCCACAGCCTGCCCCTGGCTTGTCTGGGCATGTTCATCTTATGGTTCGGCTGGTTCGGCTTCAATGGCGGCCAGACCCTGTCCCTGACGGGAGAACAGACCATCCTAAAAGCCGCGTCTATCTTCTTTACGACCAATATCGCCGCCGCTGCCGGGACGACGACGGCCATGGTGACGACATGGATCCGCTATGGCAAGCCCGACGTATCCATGACTCTCGACGGCAGCCTGGCGGCCCTGGTGGCTATTACGGCCGGCTGTGATGTCGTCAGCGTGCCTGGGGCCTTTGTCATCGGCGCCCTGGCCGGCATCGTGACGGTCTTCCTCATCGAATTCATCGACCAGAAACTGCGCATCGACGACCCGGTCGGGGCTATTGCCGCTCACGGCGGCTGCGGTGCCTTGGGGACCCTCCTGACGGGCCTGTTCAGCGTCCAAGACGGCCTGTTCTATACGGGAGAAATCCGTCTGTTCCTGGTCCAGCTGGCCGGCGTCGTGGCTATGGCCCTGTTCGTCTTCGTCGCTATGACCCTGGTTTTCCGCATCCTCCAGGCGACGATAGGCCTGCGCGTCTCGGCAGCCGAAGAAATCAACGGCCTGGACTTCAAGGAAAACGGCCTGGTACCGGCTTACGAACTGGACCGCAGCGACGATTTGGAGGATTTGTCGCAAGCCTTGAAGGCCGGGGAAGCGCCGGAAGGGGCCCAAGAAATCCCCTTGGACCAGGCTATCCCCGATTCGGTCATGGCCAGTCCCCAGCCGGTCGGCGGCCATGCCCTGTATAACGTGACTATCATTACCGATGAAAAGCGCTTTGAAACCTTGAAAGACGCCATGGAAGCCATCGGCATCACGGGCATGACCATCACCCGCGCCCTGGGATTCGGCATCGAAAAGGGACGGACTGAATTCTACCGCGGGGCCAAAGTGTCGGCCAAGCTCCTGCCCAAGGTCCGCGTCGAAATGGTCGTTTCCAAAGTGTCGCCGCGGACCATCATCGAAACGGCGAAGAAGGTGCTCTATACGGGCAATTACGGCGACGGCAAGGTCTTCGTGTCGGCCATCGACAACGCCGTCAAGATCCGGACCGGCGAAGAAGGCTGCGATGCCCTGCAGGACTATCCCGTCGTCCAGAAGAAATGACCTTTTACAGACATTTCCCTTGATTTTTGCAAAAAAAATACAGGCTCTGGCTATACTGAAACTGCACAGCCAGAGCCTGTTTTTTCATGGATGAAGGAGGAAATGCCATGTTTGCGTCGTTATTTGCCAATGCCAAAGCCCCATCTCAGCGGAATTATTCCCGCCTGGTCATCATCAGTGATTTCCATTACCCCTGCAAGAACCTGGTCACGCCGAAAGAACGTCTGCTCCGGATGGCCGCCAAAGAAAGAGTGCTGCAGGAAATGAATAACTGGCGGGACCTGGACTTAGCTGTCGAATTGTCTCATCAGCAGCTGGCCTGGCTGGGCCAGACCCTGGCCGCCCATCGCCAGCAGCCGACGATCATCTTCTGCCACGCGCCGCTGGAACAGACGGCCGTATCGAGCCGGCCCGGCATCAGCCTGCCGTCGCCGCGCAATTCCGTCCAGCCGGCAGGGGATATCCGCACCATCCTGGCCCGCCATCACCAGGCCCGCCTGTGGGTATCGGGCCATACCCATACGATGCCGTCCGATGCGACCTTCATGGACGACGCCAACTATTATGAAGGCCGCGTCCTCAATGTCTACAACAGCGATTGGGATGAAGATACGATTTATACCAACTCCCTCTACCTCTATGAAGACCATATCCTCATCCGGACCTATGACCATACCCGCGGCGAGTGGCTCCCGGCCTTCGACCGTACCGTAACCCTGCCGGAATGGTGCTGCCTCACGGCGTGAGGGGCGTGTATACATGTATAGAGGTATACGCCATCATGTGTAGACCCGTTCTCGGTATAGTTTGTAGCATAGAGTTTATAGTTTGCAGAAGATTGCTTTAAATTTAAAACCATTCACTAAAAACTACAAACTGCAAACTTAATATTCGAAAAGGCTTGTCGCACGCGACAAGCCTTTTTTCTACTCTTCTTCTATTTTCAACTGGTCCGGTGTGGTGCAGAATGTGAATTCCGGGTTCCGTTCGACGATCCAGTTGGTCTGCCATTCGTTGGCGATGAGCAGGACGACGCGCTGTTTATGGTCCTTGACGATCATGGCGCTGTCGATGTTCTTCAGTTCTTTGTAGTCGTGGCCGTTGGTCTGGATCCAGCGGGCGACGGTGTAGGGCAGGCGGTTCATTTCCAGGTCGACGCCGTATTCGTGTTTCAGGCGGTATTCCAGGACTTCGAACTGGAGTTGCCCGACGGCACCGACGATGTAGCTTTCCATGGAGCCCAGGTTTTCATAAATCTGGACGGCCCCTTCCTGGGCCAGCTGGGTCATGCCCTTGAGGAACTGTTTGCGCTTCATCGAATCCTTGGCGCGGATGCGGGCGAAGAGTTCCGGCGGGAAGGTCGGGAAGTCCTTGAAGGTGACTTTCTTCTTGCCCGAATAGAGGGTGTCGCCGACGCCCATGGTGCCGTTATCGAAGACGCCGATGATGTCTCCCGGATAGGCATCTTCGACGATGGTCCGTTCCGTTGCCAGAAACTGCTGGGGCTGCATGAGGCGCAGGGTCTTGCCGGACTGGCGGTGCGTGACAGTCATGCCTTTTTCAAACTTGCCCGAGCAGATGCGCATGAAGACGATGCGGTCGTGATGCTGGGGGTTCATGTTGGCCTGGATCTTGAAGACGAACGACGTGAACTGGTCCGATGTCGGTTCGACGACGCCTTCCAGGCATTTGCGCGGCTGCGGCTTCGGAGCCATGCGCAGGAATTCTTCCAGGAAGGGCTTGACGCCGAAGTTGGTCATAGCCGAGCCGAAGAACATCGGCGTCAGTTCGCCGCGCTTGACTTTTTCCATGTCGAATTCGTCGCCCGCTTCATCGAGGAGCTCGATGTCGTCGATGAGGCCCTGGTGGACGTCTTCGTCGAGGAGTTCTTTGAAAATCGGGTCGTCTGCCGAGCCCTTGGTCGATGCCAGTTTGCGCTGGCCGTGGGTCGTGTCTTTTTCAAAGAGTTCGATAGACGACGAAGCCCGGTCGTAGATGCCCTGGTAGTTGCCATTCAGGCCGATAGGCCAGTTCATGGGGTAGGCGTGGATGCCCAGGATGTCTTCGATTTCATCCATGAGGTCGAAGGGGTTGCGGCCGAAGTGGTCGATCTTGTTGACGAAGGTGAAAATGGGGATGCCCCGTTCTTTACAGACGCGGAAGAGCTTCTTCGTCTGGGCTTCGACGCCTTTGGCGACGTCGATGAGCATGACGGCGCTGTCGGCAGCCATGAGGGTCCGGTACGTATCTTCACTGAAGTCCTGATGGCCCGGCGTGTCGAGGATATTGATATGATGGCCTTCGTAGTCGAACTGGAGGACCGAACTGGTGACGGAGATACCACGCTGTTTTTCAATTTCCATCCAGTCCGAAACGGCATGTTTCGCCGTCTTGCGGGCCTTGACGGAACCGGCCAGGTGGATGGCACCTCCGTAGAGCAGTAATTTTTCAGTCAACGTCGTCTTGCCGGCATCAGGGTGGGAGATGATGGCAAAAGTACGGCGATTATTTACTTCATCGATTAATGACATAGTACACCTCATCTGTAGTTAAAGCTAAAACATGCAAACACTATTTATTATATCGGGTTTTTCTGGTAACCGCAAGGCATTTACGACTGGCATTTCTCGTCATTTCACGTTATAATAGACTTAATCTATACAGAATGAGAAGGAGCGTCTTACATCGTGATTATTACCAGAGAAACAGACTATGCGATCCGCATTTTACGATCCCTGGCTGATTTACAGCTGAAAAATATACGGGAAATCAGCGACGAACAGCTCGTCCCCCGGCAGTTCGCCTACAAGATTTCCAAGAAACTCGAACGGGCCGGGTTCATCGAAATCATCCGCGGCGCCCAGGGCGGATGCCGCCTGACACGGGATTTGCACGGCATTACCCTCATGGACATCATTAACGTCATGGAACGGGAAAACGAACGGGAAAACATGATCACCAGCTGCCTGGACGGCGATTTCCAGTGCCCGTACCATCACCGCTATGGTTTCTGTGACGTCCACGAAGCCCTGGCCGGGGTACAGGGCAAGCTGGCCGATTATCTATCTACATTGAATCTATATGACATCATGTTTCCCCATGGGGGACCGGCCGTTTTGAAAGGGTCGGATCCGTCGCACAATTTGTTATAAAGGAGCCTATTTATGAAAAAAACGACTCTTATCGCCGTTTGTGTCTTTGCTTTGTGGACGGCCCTGGCCCTGCCGGCTGTCCCGTCTTCCGTACAGGCCGCCAAAGGTGGTGGCGGTGCCCGCGTATCGGCGCCGAAATCGCTGCCGGCCCCGGCGCCTAAGAATGTGACACCGAAAACGGGGACGACGAAAAATGAAGCGCCCAGCCTGGGCAATACGAAACCGAATGGGCAGACGCAGGCCCGCAAGGCTGAAACGGCTCAGGCCAATGCCAGCCGGACGACGTCTTCGTCCCGCCTGGGCAGCGTCATGCGCGGTATCGGCCTCTTTGCCGGCGGCATGTTCCTGGGCAGTATGCTCAGCCATCTCTTCGGCTGGGGTTCCCTGGGCTGGGGTGCCGATATCCTCGGCCTGTTAGTGAATATCTTCATCTTCTACCTGGTCATCAAAGGCGCTGCTGCCCTCTGGCGCTGGCTGCGCGACCGCCGCAGAAGGTGACGTATGGACGAATCGTTTATGAAAGAACGGGCGATTTTGCCGCTCATCGCTTCTATGGCCCTGCCGGCCGTCGTGTCGATGATCGTCAATTCGCTCTATAATATCGTCGACAGCCTGTTCGTCGCCATGATCAGTGAACAGGCCATGACGGCTGTGTCCCTGGTCTTTCCCATGCAGAACTTCGTCAATGCCGTCTGCATCGGCTTTGGCGTCGGCCTCAATGCCATTATTTCCATCTGCCTCGGCGCCGGCCAGAAGGGGACGGCCGACGTGGCTGCGACACACGGTGTCTTCCTGGCTGTCATTCATGGTCTGGTCATGACGGCAGGCTGTATCTGGGCCGTGCCGTCTTTTTTGCGGGCCTTTACGCAGGACGCGGGACTCATCGACCTGGGCCTGCGCTATGCCGTCATCGTCTTTGCCTTTTCTACGATCCTCAGCGTCGACCTGGTCTATGAAAAGATGTTCCAGGCCGTCGGCCGCATGCAGGTCACCATGGCCGGCTTGTCCCTGGGCTGCCTGGTCAATATCATCGGCGACCCGATTCTCATCTTTGGCCTGGGACCGATTCCGGCCATGGGGATTGAAGGCGCGGCCTGGGCGACGGGCCTGGGCCAGACGGTGAACCTCCTCTTTTATGCCGTGGTCTGCCATTGGCGGCCGCTGCGGGTCGAAGTTTGCCGCTGCCATCTCCACTGGGACATCGAACTCGATAAACGGCTCTATGGCATCGGCATCCCGGCGGCCCTCAACATGGGCCTGTCGTCGGTCTTCCTCGTCGCCCTGAACCATCTCCTGGCGCCTTTTTCGCCGACGTATATTTTCATCCTCGGCGTCTATTATAAGCTCCAGACCTTTCTTTCTATGCCGACAAATGGTATCATTCAAGGTGTGCGGCCGCTGATCGGCTATAATTACGGAGCTGGGGAACTGGGCCGCGTGCGCCGCATTTATCGGACGACGCTGTTCCTCAACGGCCTGGTCATGGCGGCAGGCCTGGTCATCTGCCTGGCCGTACCGGACGTCCTCATGGGCTGGTTCACGTCCCGTGAGGAAACCATCGCAGCCGGTGCGTCGGCCCTGGGCATCATTGCCTGGGGATTCGTACCGTCGGCCTTGTCTATTACGGCGTCTGGCGCCCTGGAAGGGCTGGGGAAGGGCAATCCGTCCTTTGCCATCACCCTGTTGCGCTACGTCGTCATCAGCCTGCCGGCGGCGTGGCTCCTCTGCCGCGTTTATGGACCGGACGGCGTGTGGCACGCCTTCTGGATCTTTGAATGTCTGGCAGCACTGGCAGCCTGGAAGATTTACGACCACTATGCCCCAGCCGTTACGAAAGAAAAGGAGACGACATGAAGTATAAGATCATTGCTTGTGATATGGATGAAACGCTGCTCAGCAGCGACGCGACGATTTGCCGGCGCAATATCGAAGCCATTACGGCAGCCATTGCCAAAGGCGTGAAATTCGTGCCCTGTACGGGCCGGGGCTTCCGTTCCATCGAAGGCGTTCTGAGGACTCTGGGCCTCTACGACCAGGCGGACCAGTATGTTATCGGCTTCAACGGCGCCAATATTACGGAAAACAAGGGCAGCCGCTCCCTCTTCTGGGACCCGATCCCCTTTGACCTGGCCGACCGGATTTTCCGCCGCTGCTGTACCTATGGTCAATGTATGCATATCTATACGCGTGATGTCGTCTACATCACGAATATTACGCCCGACGAAGAAGCCTTCCTCCACGGCCGCATGGGCTACGTGCCTGTCGAAGCGGAGGACCTCGATTTCATCCGCGGCAAAGAAGAAGTCTGCAAGCTCATCGTGACCAATACGGATTACGACTATTTACAGCAGATACACGCTGAAATCCGCCCCTTGCTGGACGACATTACGGTCAGCTTCTCCAGCAACCGCTATATCGAATTCATGCACAAAGGCGTCAATAAAGGGGCGGGCCTGTGGAAATTGGCGGATATCCTCGGTGTAGCCCATGAAGAAACCATGGCCATTGGCGACAACATCAACGACATCGACATGCTGAAGGCCGCCGGCCTTTCCGTCGGCGTCCATAACCTCAACCCCGTCATCCGCCAATACTGCGACGTCGTCACCGACGCCACCAATAACGAAGGCGCCGTCGCCGAAGCCATCGAGAAGTATGTGTTGTGAGCGTGGCTCGTGGCTCGTAAGAAACTGAACTGCGAAGGCCGCGGCCGCAGGTCGCAGACCGTAAGCCTCTCCTGATAGGAGAGGTGGCCCGCAGGGCCGGAGAGGTTGAACCTCTCAGTCAGCTGTGCTGACAGCTCTCCTATGAAGAGAGCCAATGGGCATTTACATCTAAAGCCATCCACTAACCACTAGCCACTTAAAAGAGACTGTTGCACGAAGCTTTTTGCCATCATGCAGGCCCATTTCTCTTTATAGTTTGTAGTACGGAGTTTGTAGAAGATGGTTTCAAGTTTATGACCATCCACTACAAACTGCAAACTTCAAACTCACAAAAGAGGCTGCCGCCGGGCAACCTCTTTTGTGCTATAATGGAAGGCAAAAGGGGGCTTTCTCATGGATAGCAAAGAATTGAGCCGTCATGCGGCTCACGTGCGGCAGGATATCGTCAAGATGGTCACCCTGGCCCAGTCCGGTCATCCCGGTGGCTCTTTGTCCATCGTCGATATGCTGCAAGTCTTGTATTTCGATGTCATGCGGATCGATCCCAAGCGGCCTCACTGGCCGGACCGGGACCGTTTCGTCCTCTCCAAGGGCCATACCGTACCGGCTCTGTATGCGACGCTGGCCGAACGGGGCTTTTTCCCGGAAGATGAATTGTGGCACCTGCGCCAGTGCGGCGCCATGCTCCAGGGCAATCCCGACATGAATACGACGCCGGGCATCGACATGACGACGGGATCCCTGGGACAGGGCTTGTCTGCTGCCAACGGCATGGCCATGACGGCCAAGCTGGACGGGGCGGACTGGCGGGTCTACGTCATCGCCGGCGACGGCGAAATCGAAGAAGGCCAGATCTGGGAAGCGGCTATGTCGGCAGCTCAGTATAAACTGGACAACCTGACCCTGTTCATCGACCATAACGGACTGCAGATCGACGGGTCCAATGAAGACGTCATGGACGTCATGTCCATTGCCGACAAATTCCGGGCCTTCCGCTGGAACGTCCTGGAAATCGACGGCCACGATTACGACGCCATCGGCGCTGCACTGCACCAGGCGCAGGCCGCAAAAGGGAAGCCGACGGTCATCATCGCCCAGACCGTCAAGGGCAAAGGCGTATCGTTCATGGAAAATGCCGTGTCCTGGCATGGCAAGGCGCCGACGAAAGAAGAATGTGAACGGGCATCTCTTAGAAACGGAATTGTATAAAAATCCGAGGATTGTCGTCCTCGACGCCGACCTGGGTTCGTCGACGCGGTCGATTGCTTTTAAAAAGGTAGCACCGGAACGCTATTTCGATATGGGCATTTCGGAACAGGATATGATGGGCACGGCGGCGGGCTTCGCCGCTTGCGGCAAGATTCCCCTGGCCAGCACTTTTGCCGTCTTCGGCACGGGTCGGGCCTTTGAACAGATTCGCAACTCCATCTGCCTGCCAAAGCTCAACGTCAAGATCTGTGCGACCCACGCCGGCCTCAGTGTCGGCGAAGACGGGGCGACCCATCAGTCCGTTGAAGACATGGCCATCATGCGCAGTCTGCCGAATATGACCGTCGTCTGTCCGGCTGACGGCGCCGAAACGGAAGCTGTCATCCGGGCGGCTGTCGCTCATGACGGGCCGGTCTACGTGCGCATGGGCCGGGCCAAAGTCGACGACGTCTATCAATCTGGCTGTCCCTTCCAGTGGGGGAAGGGGACAGTCCTGCGCGACGGCTGTGATGCTGCCGTCATCGCTACGGGCCTCATGGTCCAGGAAGCCCTGAAAGCAGCCGATATCCTGGCCAATCGGGGCTGTCAGGTCATGGTCATCGACATGGCCGCCATCAAACCGCTCGACGAAGACCTGGTCGTCGCTGCAGCCAGGAAGACGGGCTTCGTCGTCACTGCCGAAGAACACAGCGTCATCGGCGGCCTGGGCGGCGCCGTGGCAGAAACCTTGTCGCGCCGCTGTCCGACGCGCCAGGCTTACGTCGGCATCCAGGATTGTTTCGGTGAATCCGGCAAGGCCGGAGACCTCTTGAAAGAGTACGGCCTGACGGCAGAAGCCATTGTCGACGCTTGCCTTTTGGCCTGATTTTCAGTATGATAAGAGGCAGCGGACGCTGTCCGCTAAATCGAAGAAAGGAAACATCCCTACATGATAACTACAGAAGCGATGATGAAATTACAGAATGGCAGTGACGTCCGCGGCGTCGCCATCGCCGGCGTTCCCGGTGAAGACGTCACCTTGGTCCCGGAAGCGGTCAACCGCATTGCCGCTGGATTTGCCAAGTTTTTAGCCAAGAAGCTGAATAAACAGACGAGTGACCTGCGCATTGCCGTCGGACACGATTCCCGCGTGTCGGCGGGCATGATGAAAGAAGCCGTATTCGGCGGCCTCCTCGGTCAGGGCGTCCACGTCACGGACTGCGGCCTGGCTTCGACGCCGGCCATGTTCATGTCCATTATTTTTGAAGATACCCACATGGATGGCTCCATCATGATTACGGCCAGCCATTTGCCCTATAACCGCAATGGCCTGAAATTCTTTACCGTCGACGGCGGCCTGGAAAAGAGCGAAGTCAAAGAAGTCCTGACCCTGGCTTCGGGCCTGTCGGCCATGGCCGTATCATCGGCAGCCATTGCCTCGCTGGATCTGATCGACCTCTACGCCCTGCACCTGCGCCGTAAGATCTGTGCCGGCCTCTGTTCCGGCATGTACGACCGTCCTCTGGAAGGGATGCACATCGTCATCGACGCCGGCAACGGCAGCGGCGGTTTCTTTGCCACTAAGGTCCTGGCGGAACTCGGCGCCGATACGACGGGCAGCCAGTTCCTCGAACCGGATGGCATGTTCCCCAACCATATCCCCAACCCGGAAAATGCCGATGCCATGGCCTCTATCCGCAAGGCCGTCCTCGACAACAAAGCCGACTTGGGCCTCATTTTCGACACCGACGTGGACCGCATGAGCGCCGTCCTGCCCGATGGGGAAGAAATCAACCGCAACGCCCTCATCGCCATGATGGCCGCCATCTTGGCGCCTGATTATCCCGGCAGCACTATCGTCACCGACTCGGTCACATCCGACGAATTGACGACGTTCCTCCAAGATGAACTCCATCTGGTCCATCACCGCTATATGCGGGGCTATAAGAATGTCATCGACGAATGTATCCGCCTCAACAAGGCCGGCACCGTTTCGCCGCTGGCCATCGAAACATCCGGGCACGGCGCGCTGAGTGAAAACTACTACCTCGACGACGGCGCGTACCTGGCCGTCAAACTGCTCATCGCTGCGACGAAAGCCAAGAAGGAAGGCAAACAGCTCGGCGACCTCATTGCCAAATTGGGCCATCCTGCGGAAGGCGTCGAATTCCGCCTGAAAATCACCGGCACAGACGACGTCCAGGCCTACGGCGCTGACGTACTTAAACAGTTTGAAGAACGGGCCGCTCAAGCGGGCATCGCCATCGCCAAGCCGTCCTATGAAGGCGTGCGTCTCGTATTCCCTAACGGCTGGGCCCTGCTGCGCATGTCCCTCCACGACCCGAACATGCCGCTGAACATCGAAAGCAGGGAAAAAGGCGGCTGTCAGCAGATCGCCAATCAGGTGAAAGGCCTGCTCACGGGCTTTGAACACCTCGATACCAGCGTGATCCAGTAAGATGTCCTGAAAAAGAACCCTTGACCAGAGGGTTCTTTTTTTGTATAATGAAGCCATAATCATGTGACTGACGGAAGTGGAGTTACCACGGGGAGCATGATTTCTTGAAGCCGACCGTCTGGGCAACCTTCCAGCGGAGCGGCTTTTTTTATGCAAAGAAAAGAACAGGAGTGACAACTACTATGGCAAAGGTATTGAGCGATATCGAAATTGCACAGCAGACGAAATTGGAACCGATTACGGCCATTGCAAAACAAGTCGGCCTCACCGATGATGACTTGGAACTCTACGGAAAATATAAAGCAAAGATTTCTTTTGACGCCATCAAGCGCCTGTCGAAGAATGAAGACGGGAAACTGGTCCTGGTCACGGCCATCACGCCGACACCGGCTGGCGAAGGTAAGACCTTGACCACTATCGGCCTGGCCCAGGCACTGAACTACATGGGCCATAAGGCTGTCGTCGCCCTGCGCGAACCGTCCCTGGGGCCGGTCTTCGGCATCAAAGGCGGTGCTGCTGGCGGCGGCTATTCCCAGGTCCTGCCCATGGAAGACATCAACCTGCACTTCACCGGTGACATGCACGCCATTACGGCAGCCAATAACCTCTTGGCCGCAGCCATCGACAACCACGTCCACCAGGGCAACGCCCTGCGCATCGATGTGCGCCGCATCATCTGGAAACGCGTCATGGATATGAACGACCGGGCTTTGCGCAACGTCGTCGTCGGCATGGGCGGCAAAGTCTGCGGTTTCCCGCGGGAAGACCATTTCATGATCACTGTCGCTTCGGAAATCATGGCAGCCCTCTGCCTGGCCAGCGACCTCATGGACCTCAAGAAGCGCATGGGCGACATCACCGTGGCCTATGACCTGGACGGCAATCTGGTCAAAGCCCGTCAGCTCGGCGTCGAAGGCGCCATGGCCATCCTCATGAAAGATGCCATCAAGCCGAATTTGGTCCAGACCATCGAACATACGCCGGCCTTGGTCCACGGCGGTCCCTTCGCTAACATCGCCCACGGCTGCAACTCTGTCGTCGCAACCAAACTGGCTATGAAGATGGGCGATATCGCCGTTACGGAAGCTGGTTTCGGTGCCGACCTGGGTGCTGAAAAATTCATGGACATCAAATGCCGTTTCGCCGGCATCAAACCCGATGCTGTCGTCATCGTCGCGACCGTCCGTGCCCTGAAGATGCACGGCGGCGTCGACAAGAAGAACTTGCAGGAAGAAAATGTCGAAGCCTTGAAGAAGGGCTTTGCCAACCTGGCCAAACACATCGAAAATATGCGCCTCTTCGACGTCCCCGTCGTCGTAGGCATCAATAAATTCATCAGCGATACAGATGAAGAAATCGCTACGCTGCGGAAACTCTGCGAAGATTACGGCGTCGAAGTCGCCCTCAACAACTGCTGGGCCGAAGGCGGCAAAGGCGGCGTCGAAATGGGCGAAAAAGTCCTGAAACTGCTGCAGCAGCCGAAGACCCCGTACAAACCGCTCTACGACGTCAACGCTTCGATTCCTGAAAAACTGGAAACTATCGTCAAGAAAGTCTACGGCGGCGACGGCGTCCTCTTTGAAGGCAACGCTCAGAAACAGATCAAGGAACTGGAAGCCTTTGGCCTCGATAAAATGCCGATTTGCGTGGCCAAGACGCAGTATTCCCTGTCCGATAACCCGGCGCTCCTGGGGGCACCGAAGGGCTTCAAAGTCACGGTCAAAGACGTCCGCGTCTGCACCGGTGCGGGCTTCATCGTCTGCCAGACGAGCAATATCATGACCATGCCGGGCCTGCCGAAAGTACCGGCTGCCAACCGCATGGACATCGACGAAAATGGCATCATTACGGGATTGTTCTAAGATGGATTTTGCACAATTCCAATCCATGCCCCTCGACGGGCTCCTGGAAGTCACGGCTTCCAAGGAACCCGTTCCCGGCGGCGGCGGCATCGCCGCTATGACCGCTGCTTCGGCAGCAGCGCTCGTAGAGATGGTCGCCAACCTGACCATCGGCAAGAAGGGCTACGATGAAATCGAGAAACTCATGGTATCCATCCGCGATAAGGCTCACGGCCTTCGCCAGCGTTACCTCGACGGCATCGCTGAAGACGCGGCGGCCTTCGATGGCGTCATCCGCGCCGTCCGCCTGCCCAAGGATACGCCGGACCGGGCGGCCAAGGTCCAGCAGGCCTTCAAGGATGCGGCCCTGTCGCCCTTTGAACTGGGCAAGGACATCTTCGTCCTCCTCCAGCTGGCGGAACAAGTCGTCCGCTACGGCAACGCCTGGGTCATCACGGACGGCGTCATTGCCACCATGAACGCCAGGGCAGCCATGCGCTCGGCTTTTTACAGCGTCCGCATCAACCTGAAATCCATCAAGGATGAAACCTTCGTGACGAAGATGATCAACGAAATCCGCGAAATCGAAGAAAAAGCGGCCATCGTCGAACAAAACGTAGAATATGAATACCGGAAGCGGTGAAAAAAGGCGCTGTCGCATGAAGACAGCGCCTTTTTTAGCACTCAGCAGTCAGCGGCTAACCCCTGACCCCTAGCCCCTAGCCCCTAATCCCTAGCCCCTAGCCACATCTTGTTATCTTCTCCTAGATACCGTATAATAGAAATATTAACGAAAGGAGAATTCTATGTTCGATTTTAATATACTTTCTATTATTGCCGGGATTCCCGGCCTGCTCATCGCCATGGTCATCCATGAATACGCCCATGCCCAGGTGGCAGACTGGATGGGCGATGATACGCCGCGTCTGATGGGGCGCCTTACGTTGAACCCCGTGGCTCATATCGACCCGGTCGGCCTGATCATGCTGCTCGTCGCCCAGTTCGGCTGGGCCAAGCCGGTTACGATCCAAGTCGGCAATTTCCGGAACTGGCGGAAAGGGGAAATCTGTGTATCCCTGGCTGGTCCCGTGTCCAACCTGATCACGGCTTTCGTCGCCTTGGTCATTGAAGTCATCTTTGTCAAGCTCCATCTCTTTACGACGACGGCCCTGCCCATGGTCCTTCACCTCATCGTCTTGTACAACGTCAACTTTGCCATCTTCAACATGATTCCCTTGCCGCCTCTCGACGGCTCGCGGGTCCTCATGTGTTTCCTGCCGACGTCGTGGAACTATAAGCTGGCCAGCCTCGAACGCTACAGCTTCCTCATCCTCATCGCCCTGATGATGACGCCTTTTTTCACGTATATCCTCATTCCCTTGCAGCGTCTGGTCTTCGCCTTGTTCAGCTTGATCTTGACGCCATTCCTGTAAAGGAGGAATTCTCATGACCTGTAAAAAATTAATGGCAGCAACCCTGTTATGGGCGGCATTGGCGACCCCGGCCGGTGCTTTTGACTACAACCAGTCTGTCGATGAAATCGCCGAAAGCCCGCTCACGGCGTATCAGACGGTCTATCTCGGTATGCCCCGGGCTGATTTCGATGCCAATTTCTCCATCCTGCCCGACTGGACTTTCTACGGCAGCACGGTATCCTTTACGGAACGGGCTGAACGGACGTCGGTCGTCAAGAACGTATCCGTTACGGAAGGCATCGAAATCTTCTCGGCCGATACGTCGGCCAAGGGCAAGGTCCTGGCTTTCGATAATTACTTTAAGACGACTGACAAGGCGACAGCCAAGAGCATTTATTCCCGCCTGGTAGCGACGATTTATTCCAATATGGAAAACTTCCCAGTCAAACAGAGTGATAAAGAAGTCGAATGGACCCAGGATGACGTGTCGATCACTGTCGCCTTTGACGGCCAGAAAGACGCGAAAGGGCAATATATCGTCTACATCCGGCGCTACAATAACAAGATATTGAAGTAACCTCTTTATCCCAGTTTTGCCAGAAGACTCCTTCCTCTTAGGTAGGGGATGAATGGCAATGGATTTCGCAGGTTCGATGCCTGCAAAATCCACCCTATGTCTTTTCTGTCTTAGCCTTTTCACCTCGGCTAGGGTATAATGAAAGATGACAGAGGAGGTGAATCCCAGATGTACTTGACGCAATCGAATGTCATCCGTGGCTTGGCGAAACAAGACTATACGATGCTCCGGGAGATGTGCCAATACAGCAATAACCTGTACAATGTAGCGGTCTA
>NZ_JBBMEU010000023.1:0-32625 GCF_040096415.1 Megasphaera intestinihominis | reverse complement strand
GGAATGTGGCAGCGGCGGCTATCTGCCAGCATGAAGACCGGCCGCGACTGCCGCGTCGGCGATACGGTTACCCTGGCCGACAATCCGGCCAAAGAAGCCCTGCCGGGCTACCGCAAGGCTGTGCCCATGGTCTACTGCGGCCTCTACCCGGTCGAAACGAACGACTACGACAACCTCCGCGATGCCCTGGAGAAGCTCCACCTCAACGATGCGGCGCTGCTCTTTGAACCGGAAACGTCGTCGGCCCTGGGCTTCGGCTTCCGCTGCGGCTTCCTGGGACTCCTGCACATGGACGTCGTCCGCGAACGGCTGGAACGGGAATACAACCTGTCCCTGATCACGACGGCGCCGTCGGTCATTTACCACGTCTACTGCACGGACGGCACCATGGTCGAAGTGGACAACCCGTCGCAGATGCCGGACATGACGAAAATCGACCACATCGAAGAACCGCTGGTCAAGACGACGATCATCATCCCCAAGGACATGGTCGGCACGGTCATGGAAATCTCCCAGAACCGCCGCGGTCAGTACGTCACCATGGATTACCTCGACGACACGCGCGTTTCTTTGATCTACAACCTGCCCCTGTGTGAAATCCTCTACGACTACTTCGACGTCCTCAAGTCGGCGACCCGCGGCTATGCGTCCCTCGATTATGAGCTCAACGGCTACCAGGCCTCGCCTATGGTCAAAATGGACATCCTCATCAACGGCGACGTCGTCGACGCCCTGAGCGTCATCGTCCACAAGGATTTCGCCGCCCGCCGCGGCCGCGCCCTGGTCGAAAAACTGCGCAGCCTCATTCCGCGCCAGCTCTTCCAGATCCCCATCCAGGCCGCTGTGGGCAATAAGATCATTGCCCGCGAAAACGTGGCAGCCCTGCGCAAGGACGTCCTGGCCAAGTGCTATGGCGGCGATATTTCCCGTAAGCGCAAGCTCCTGGAAAAACAGAAGGAAGGCAAGAAGCGCATGAAACAGTTCGGTACCGTCGAAATCCCGCAGGAAGCCTTCATGGCCGTCCTCAAAGTCGACGAAGAATGACGCTGGGCCTATACGTCCACATCCCGTTCTGCCGCCATAAATGCCTGTACTGCGACTTTCCGTCCTATGCCGGCCTGGAGCGATACTGCCAGGGCTATGTCGAAGCCCTGTGCCGGGACATCGCGGCCTCGCCTTATACCGGGGAAGGGGCTGATACGGTCTACGTCGGCGGCGGTACGCCGTCAATGCTGGAAGCCGGCGACGTCAGCTGCATCCTGAAGACCCTGCGGCAGACCTTCTGCATTGCCAGCGATGCGGAAATCACGATAGAAGCCAATCCGGACAGTCTCGATTATGATAAGGCCGCGGCTCTGGCCGATTGCGGCGTCAACCGCCTGAGCCTGGGCGTCCAGTCCTTTTCCGACGCCATGCTGGCCTTTCTGGGCCGGGTCCATACGGCAGCCCAGGGCGAAGCGGCCATCCAGGCGGCCTACGCGGCTGGCATCCATAATTTGTCCCTGGACCTGATGTACGGCCTGCCCGGCCAGCACCTGGCCGACGTCCGCCGCGACGTAGAGCGCCTTTCCCAGCTGCCCGTGGTCCACGCGTCCATTTACAGCCTCATCGTCGAAGACGGGACGCAGCTCAAGGCGGGCCTGGAAAAGGGGACATGGCACCTGCCGCCTGACGGGACGGTCGAAGCCATGGGGAAGGCCGTCCACGACGCCATGCACGGTTATGGCTTCCATCACTACGAGATTTCCAGCTATGCCAAAGGGCCTTTCGAGTCGCGCCATAACAGCAAATACTGGACTTATGAGCCTTATATCGGCTTCGGCGTATCGGCCCATTCCTTCGATGGGACGACGCGCTGGGCCAATATAGCCAACATCCCGGCGTATATCCATAAGGCCGGCAGGGAGAGTGTCGTCGCCGAATCCGTCGCCATCGACGCCAAACGGGCCGTCGAAGATTACTGCTTCCTGGCCCTGCGCCGCCGGGTCGGCATCGATTACGGCGATTATGCCAGACGCTTCGGGAAATCCATCGAAGCCGACTTCGGTCCTGTCATCGACGGCCTCATCCGCCAGGGCCTCCTGGAACGCACCGAGCGGGGCTGCTGCCTCAGTGAAGACGGTTTAGGATATGGCAATTATGTATTCAGTAAATTTATACGCTGAACCTCAGAAATTGTTGACAAATGACACTAATCTGAGTATAATTTCATTGTGTGCAGTAAAAGCACTCCCTATCATACCTTGGAGGGAGGGATAATAGAATGGCAGAAATCAGAGTTGGTAAAAACGAAACGTTAGACAGCGCACTTCGCCGCTTCAAACGTTCTTGCCAAAAGGCAGGTGTTCTTTCCGAAGTACGGAAACGTGAACACTACGAAAAACCGAGTGTACGGAGAAAGAAAAAATCCGAAGCAGCACGGAAACGGAAGTACAGAGCATAATCGTCAAATGTAAGAAGGGTGATAGCATGTCTCTTAAAGAAGAACTGCTTCAGGACATGAAAGCGGCCATGAAAGCCAAAGAAGCCGGTAAAACGGCTTTATCCGTCATCCGCATGGTCCGTTCGTCCATCCGCAATACGGAAATCGACGGCAAATGCGAACTCGATGACGCTGGCGTCGGTGCCGTCATTGCCAAAGAAATGAAACAGCGCAAGGAATCGTTGGCAGAGTTTGAAAAGGCAGGCCGCAGCGACCTCGTCGAAGAAACGAAGGCCGAAATGGCCGTACTGGAAAAGTACATGCCCAAACAGCTCACAGCCGATGAAATCCACCAGATCGTCAACGATGCCGTTGCCGGTCAGAGCGGTCTCAAGATGGGCGACGTCATGAAGCTCGTCATGCCCAAGGTCAAAGGTAAGGCCGACGGCAAGCTTGTTTCACAGATTGTTCGAGAAATTTTACAAAATAATTAGTTTTGTTAGATTTTTCTAAAAAATCTATTGACAAATAGACTGATTGATTGTATTATTTTAGCATGATTTGAAAATAAAATAGGTCATGAAACAAGAGTCAAAGAAGACTCCGAACCTTAACCACAGGGGCGGAGTCTTTTTTTTCACCCAAAGGAGGAGTCATGATGGCTAAAGATGATTTAGTATATGTAATCCCTGCAGGTCAATATGGTAAAGAAGGTGTGCTGGCTTTACTCGAACAGCACCCGGAAATTAAATTTGTATCTCTCGTAGGCATCGACCTCGCCGGTAACGATACGGACGAAAAGATTCCTATCAGTGTATTCTTCGATGAATACGATAAATTCTTCAATGCTACGGCTTTCCAGACAGACGGTTCTTCCGTTGTCCTGCCGGGCATCGCTACCTTGTCCAATGCTCGTGTCGACATCAAAGCCGACCCCGGCGTCGACTGGTTCGTCGATTACAATGACGGCAATATCGATTCGGAAACGGGCAAACCCGTCGGTACGCTCCGTATCCCGAGCTTCCTCCGCCATGCTACGGGCTTTATCGACTCCCGTTCCATCCTTCGCAACACCTGCGACTACGTAGGCGACCAGATTTTGGCTCTTGTCAAGAAATACGGCATCAAAGGCACGTCCATCAATCCTGATGACATCGAAAAGATCGTCTTCACGACGGCTACAGAATTGGAATTCTGGGTCAAGACCCCGAGCCAGGACGTAGCTACCCGACTCTTGTCGGCATCCCAGAAGATGCAGGAACAGTACTGGCAGCGTACACACGGCGTCGTCCGCACGGCGCTTGAACAGACCGTCGAACGCCTTGAAAAATACGGCCTCGAACCGGAAATGGGCCATAAAGAAGTCGGCGGCGTCAAAGCCCAGATCGACGATTCCGGTAAATTGACCTTCGTCCTCGAACAGCTCGAAGTCGACTGGAAATACGCCAGCGACCCTGTACAGACAGCCGATAACGAAATCGCTGCCCGTATCATCGTCCGCGAAGTCTTCCGCGAAAACGGCCTCGAAGTCACCTTCCAGGCAAAACCGATCCACGGTGTTGCCGGCTCCGGTGAACATACGCATCTCGGCATCGGCGCTATCATGAAGAATGGCAAATTCGTCAACCTCTTCAACCCGGATGACATGAAGAGCGAATTCCTCTCGGCCGTCGGCTATGGCGCTATCATGGGTATCCTCAAACACTACGAAGTCATAAACCCCTTCGTATCGTCGACGACGGACTCCCTCAACCGCTTGAAACCGGGCTTCGAAGCTCCTGTCTGCATCGTTACGGCTCTCGGCGGCGAAACACCGGACGTTCCGACTCGTAACCGTTCCGTCCTGGCCGGCCTCATCCGTGACATCACCAGCCCGGCAGCTACGCGTTTCGAACTCCGCGCTCCCAACCCGTTCACCAATACGTACATCGCCATCGCTATGTGCTACCTCGGCGCTCTGGACGGCATCAAATACGCTCTCTCCAGCGGCAAATCGACGGCTGAACTCCTGGCTGAACTCTCCAAGAAACCGGGCGAAGACGCAGATTACCTGGAAAAAGACCGGGCATACCGCTCCGAAGTCGACGTCTTCGAAAACTTCAGCGACGAAGAACGCAATGCCATGTTCGGCAAAGCTCCGCGTACGGTATGGGAAAACTTCAAAGCCCTTACGACGTATCCGGAAAAACTGGACGACCTCGCTTGCGACGCTTTCCAGAAACGCATCATGGAATCCTTCAAACTCGGCGCTCTCAGCCGCTGGGCACTGGAACTCCAGTACCGCATCATTCCGGAAAACCTCTCGAAAGTCATCGCTGCCGAACAGCTCCATGCTGATGGCGACAGCAATGCTCTCGAAGTCGAACGCTGGACCAAGATTAACGCTCTCCGCACGGAATTAGGCCGCGACACCGAAAAGAGCCTGTCCATCTTCTCCAAGATCAAACAGGCCCTGGCTGCTGACGACTACGATACCGCATCGGACCTCATGGTCGAAATGAGCGACAAAATGGATCAGCTCACCGACATGTACTACGAATATTCTCATAACGCTTTCTAATATATCGTTTGGATGTAAAAAGGAGCTGTCGCATTGCGACAGCTCCTTTTTGAGTTTTAAGTTTATAGTTTTTAGTTTGCAGCAAATGGTAAAAAATTTAAAATCAGCTTCTACAAACTACAAACTCCACACTACAAACTATAAAGAGAAAGGGATATCACATGATGGCAAAAGCCTTCGTGCGACAAGCCCTTTTTTATAATGACAAGCAACCCCTCAGTCAGCTACGCTGCCAGCTCCCCTATAAAGGGAGCCTTAAGCCTCTCCTGATAGGAGAGGTGGCCCATAGGGCCGGAGAGGTTGCCTTTTGCCGCCCCTGGGACGGCACTTACGATGCGGCCTGCGAATGCGAACTGCGGCCTGCGAACTGCGTCCTTTAAAAATGGAAGGTCACGCCGGCGCCGACGCCGTGTTCGTTGTCGCCGTCTTCGGGCATGTAGTTATGGTAATTGACGTTCAGGCCCCAGCCGAAGGCGATGTTGTAATTGAGGCCGGCCTGGGCTTCGGCAAAGTGCGAGCCCTTGACGTAGGTCGCATAGGGCTGGAGGCCCAGGATGTGCGGCGCAGCGACGCCGATGCCGCCGTAGAAGGACGTCGAGCTCGACTGTTCGTCGATGTTGTTGCGCCAGCCGCCGAGGAGCTGGACTTTCGAGCCGATGACATTGTATTTGGCATAGATGTCGTTCTGGTTGCCGTACTGGTCGCGGTCGGCCCGTTTATAGCCGATGGTCGTCCGCGGCAGGACTTTGGCTTCGGCGTACTGTTCTTTCGTGCCGACGCCGAGGCTGACACCGGCTTCGGGCAGGACGGACAAGGCGAAGGCCTGGGGCAGGGCAAAAGCCGTGCAGGCCAGTAAGGCTGTGGTCAATTTCTTTAACATACGTATCGCTCCTTTGCGAAAAAATCATTTCAATTCCAGACCGACCGGGCAGTGGTCGCTGCCGGTGATGTCGGTGTATATGGCGGCTTTTTCCAGCCGGTCGTCGAGGTCCTTCGTAGTCAGGAAGTAGTCGATGCGCCATCCGGCATTGTTCTGACGGGCTTTGAAACGGTAGCTCCACCACGAATAGATGCCCGTCACGTCGGGGTAGAAGTGGCGCCACGTATCGGTGAAGCCCGCTGCCAGGAGGTCCGTCATCTTCTGCCGTTCTTCATCGGAGAAGCCGGCGTTCTTATGGTTCGTCTTGGGGTTCTTGAGGTCGATTTCTTCGTGGGCCACGTTGAGGTCGCCGCAGACGATGACCGGCTTGTCCCGGTGCAGTTCCAGCAGGTACTGGCGGAAGTCGTCTTCCCATTTCATGCGGTACGGCAGGCGGGCCAGTTCGCTCTGGGAATTGGGCGTATAGCAGGTCACGAAGTAGTATTCCGGGAATTCCAGGGTGATCAGGCGTCCTTCGTGGTCGTGCTCGTCGATGCCCATGCCGTAGCGGACGGACAGGGGAGACAGGCGGGTGAAGATGGCCGTGCCGCTGTAGCCTTTGCGGTCGGCATAGTTCCAGTATTGTTCATAGCCCGGCAGGTCCAGGTCGATCTGGCCGGCCTGGAGCTTTGTTTCCTGCAGGCAGAAGACGTCGGCGTCGAGGGCTTGGAACGTATCCATGAAGCCTTTCTTCATGACAGCCCGCAGGCCGTTGACGTTCCAGGAAATAAATTTTGTCATGCAAATCACCTTTCTTCCTTATATATCTAGGATATTGATACATTTTTTGTTATAATGAATGTAAACTATAACAATGATGACGTACAGCCATGGGGAGTGGGGGATGGAACCCCGCATACTCGTCCTTATTGTATAAAATCGCTGTGCGATTGTCAAAATAATGAAGCAGGTGATAGTATGGCAGTACATGAATTGGCAGGTACCAAAGTAAGAAAAGAAGACTACATTGATTTGAAAGCCATCGCTGCGGCATATCATACGACGCATCCCGATGTGGCGGATCCTCATCAGCAGGTCCGTTTCGGCACATCAGGCCATCGCGGCCAGGCCGGCAACGGCAGCTTTACCCAGGACCACGTGGCGGCTATTACCCAGGCTGTCTGCAACTTCCGCAAGCAGTTCGGCGCCGAAGGGCCGCTGTTCGTCGGCGAAGATACCCATTATCTGTCGAAACTGGCTTATGAAACGGTCTTGTCCGTCCTGGCAGCCAACGGCGTCACGGCTTACGTCGATAGTGTTGGCGATTTCGTACCGACACCGTCTGTATCGCGGGCCATCCTGCGCTACAACAGCCATCGTGGTGAACGCCTGGCCGACGGTTTGATCATTACGCCGTCCCACAATCCTCCGGAACATGGCGGCATCAAGTATAACCCCATTACCGGCGGGCCGGCCGGTTCGGATATCACCAAGGCTATCGAAAGGGAAGCCAACCGTCTCCTGGCCGGCCACAACGAAGGCGTCCAGATGATGGCCCATGACCAGGCCAAGGACAGCGCATTTGTCGTCCCTTATGATTACAAGGGCCTCTACGTGGCCGAACTGGACTCCATCATCGACATGGACGCCATCCGCGACGCTAAATTGCGCATCCTGGTCAACGCCCTGGGCGGGTCGGGCATGAACTACTGGCACCAGATTTCCGACACGTACCACCTGGACCTGGATTTCGTCAACGATACGTATGACCCGCAGTTCACCTTCATGAATTACGACCACGACGGCAAGGTCCGCATGGACTGCTCGTCGGCCTATGTCATGTCGGCCGTCACCGGCCAGGCCGCAGACTATAACCTCGTCCTGGCCAATGACCCGGACTACGACCGCTTCGGCATCGTCTCCGGCGCGGAAGGCATGATTTCGGCCAACGCCTTTTTGACCGTCGCGGCCCATTATCTCATGACGCACCGCAATTTCGAAGGCCTGGGCATCGCCAAGACCGTCGTCACGACGGATATGCTCGCCCGGGCAGCCAAGCTCCTGGACATCCCGCTCTATGAAGTCCCGGTCGGCTTCAAATATTTCGGCCCCCTCTATACAGATGGCAAGATCGCCTTTTCCGGCGAAGAAAGTGCCGGCGGCTCGTTCATCGCCAAGGACCGCAGCGTCTGGACGACCGACAAGGACGGCATGATCATGTGCCTCCTGGCCGCTGAAATCCGCGCCGTCACGGGCAAATCGCCCATCGAATATTACAACGACCTCTGTGAAAAACTGGGCCGGCCGTACACCATGCGCAGCGATGCACCGGCGACGCTGGAAGAAAAAGACAAGATCAGCGCCCTCACCGAAGCCGACGTCACGGAAAAGACCTTGTGCGGCAGCCCCATTACGGCCGTCCTCTCCAAGTCCCCGTATGGTGATTTCGCCATCGGCGGCGTCAAGATCACGACCGACGACGGCTGGGTCGCCGCCCGCCCGTCCGGCACCGAAGACCTGTACAAATTATACGCTGAAAGCTTCGTTTCGCCCGACCAGGCCGGCAAGCTCCTGGAAGAAGGCAAGGCCCTCATCAGCAAGGCATTGAATAAATAGCTCAGAGTTGCAAGTTTGTCGTCAATTCTATCATTTCGTATGCAGACAGTGGAATTCAGTACGCTACCTGTGCTATAATAGGGAAGCATGGAATTTAATAACGAAAAGGAGTGGACAGCTGTGAAAGTTGTAATCACCGTAGTTGGCGTGGACCGCACTGGTATCATCGCCGCCGTCAGCCAGATCATGGCAGAAAATAAAGTCAATATCTTGACGATCAACCAGGTCATCTTAGATGGCATTTTCAACATGGCCATGATCGTGGACATGGATAATTCCGATATTACCTTAGATACCTTACAGGATTTGCTCAAACAGAAGGGCGATGCCCTCGGCGTTGAAATCCGGGCGCAGAACCAGGCTATTTTTGACGCAATGCATCGTGTAGGCTAAGGAGAAATGATATGCTGACAATCCAAGACGTACTTGAAACGAATCAGATGATTCAAAAGAACAACCTTGACGTCCGCACCATTACCATGGGCATCAGCCTCCTCGACTGCTGCGCCAGCGACGGCAAGACCTTGTGCAACAATATTTACGATAAAATCACGAAATACGGTGAACACTTAGTCGAAACGGGAGAAGCCATCTCCCGCGAATACGGCGTGCCCATCATCAATAAGCGCGTCTCCGTGACGCCCATCAGCCTCGTCGCCGGGGCCAGCGACCTGACGAGTTACGTCGACATCGCCCGGACCCTCGACAAGGCAGCTAAAGAAATCGGCATCAACTTCATCGGCGGCTTCTCGGCCCTGGTCGAACGGGGCATGAGCAAAGGCGACCGCATCCTCATCGACTCCATCGCCGAAAGCCTGGCTGTGACCGACCTCGTCTGCAGTTCCGTCGCCGTCGGCTCGACGAAGGCCGGCATCAACATGGATGCCGTCGCCGAAATGGGCCGCGTCTTCAAGGACCTGGCCGAACGGACGAAGGACCAGGATGCCTTAGGCTGCGCCAAACTCGTCGTCTTCTCCAATGCCGTCGAAGACAACCCCTTCATGGCCGGCGCCTTCCACGGCGTCACCAATGGGGATTCGTGCATCAGCGTCGGTGTCAGCGGCCCGGGCGTCGTCAAAGTCGCCCTGGAACAGGTCAAAGGCCAGCCCTTTGACGTCGTCGCCGAAACCATCAAGAAGACGGCCTTCAAGATTACCCGCGTCGGCCAGCTCGTCGCCATGGAAGCGTCGAAGCGCCTCAACATGCCCTTTGGCATCATCGACCTGTCCTTGGCTCCGACACCGGCAGTCGGCGACAGCGTCGCATCGATTTTGGAAGAAATGGGCCTGGAAAGCTGTGGTGCCTGCGGCACGACGGCAGCCCTGGCGCTCCTCAACGACGCCGTCAAGAAGGGCGGCCTCATGGCTTCGTCCCGCGTCGGCGGCCTGTCTGGCGCCTTTATCCCTGTCAGTGAAGACAAGGGCATGCTCGAAGCCGTCGGCCGCGGCAGCCTGAGCCTGGAAAAACTGGAAGCCATGACCTGTGTCTGCTCGGTCGGCCTCGACATGATCGCCATCCCCGGCAATACGCCGGCCTCGACCATTTCGGCCATCATCGCCGACGAAGCGGCTATCGGCATGATCAACAACAAGACGACGGCCGTCCGCGTCATCCCCGTACCGGGCAAGGACGTCGGCGACAATGTTGAATTCGGCGGCCTCCTCGGCCATTGCCCGATCATCAATGTCAATAAATACAAGTCAGATGAATTCATTGCCCGCGGCGGCCGCATCCCGGCGCCCATGCGCAGTCTGACGAACTGATAGATTAATGGAAAGTAGGCGTGTGTTGTGCTCCAATATGTTGTACCCTTTGTAATTGCATTAGTCGTTTCTTATCTCCTGACGCCGAGCGTCAAGAAACTCGCTATCAAGATCGGCGCCGTGGACCGGCCCAATGCAAGAAAGGTACATACTCATGTCATCCCGCGGCTCGGCGGGCTGGCAATCTATATCGGCTTCATGGCAGCCGTCTTGTTCTGCGTGCCTTTGCAGCATGAACTGGTCGGGATGCTCCTGGGCTGCACGGCTATCGTCGCCGTCGGCATCTGGGACGACATCTGCAATATCCCGGCCAAGGTCAAGCTCGTCGGCCAGATCCTGGCCGCCTGCATCCCCATCGCCTTTGGCATCCAGATCGAATGGCTGACCAATCCTTTTGGTGATATCATCGTCCTGCCAGAAATCATTGCCATTCCCGTGACGATTTTCTGGATCATCGGCTTTACCAATACGGTGAACCTCATCGATGGTCTTGACGGCCTGGCAGCCGGCGTCGCCTTCATCGCATCGATTTCGATGTTCCTCCTGGCTTATAACCTGAACCAGTTCCTGCCGGCTCTGGTCATCGTGTCCATGGCCGGGGCGGCTTTGGGCTTCTTGCAGTACAATTTCAACCCGGCCAAGATTTTCATGGGTGATACGGGCAGTATGCTCCTGGGCTATACCCTGTCCGTCGCCGCCGTCTTAGGCCTGGTCAAGACGGCAGCCACCGTGGCTCTCGTCGTACCCATCATCGCCCTGGGTCTGCCGATCCTCGATACGACGTTTGCTATCATCCGCCGCAAGATGAGCGGCGTTCCGATTTTCCAGCCTGATAAGGGGCACCTGCATCATCGCCTGCTGGCTCTGGGCATGACACAGAAGCAAGCCGTATTAATAATGTATTTTGTCAGCATGATTCTCGGCATCGTAGCCCTCTTTGTAGCCAACGTGAGCTATAAGACGGGTATCGTGACTGTCCTGGTCGTTCTTGCCGTCATCATTTATTCGGCAAAACGCATTGGCATATTGCGCAAATCAACGACCGATTCTACCCACAAACAGTAGTGGGTGGAATCGGTTGTCTTATAAGGAGGTTTTTTTATTATGATCAAGGTAATGACTGTATTCGGTACGCGGCCGGAAGCCATCAAGATGGCCCCTGTCGTACTGGAATTGCAGAAACATGCCGACCGGATCCAGACCATCGTCGCCGTTACGGCCCAGCACCGTCAGATGCTCGACCAGGTACTGGATCTCTTCCAGATTACACCGGACTATGACCTGGATATCATGTCCCAGGGGCAGACGCTGTACGACATTACGACCAAGTCCCTCATGGGCCTAAAAGATGTCCTGGCCAAGGAAAAGCCCGACCTGGTCCTGGTCCATGGCGACACGACGACGACCTTTGCCGGCGCCCTGGCCTCGTACTACCAGCAGGTCCCGGTAGGCCACGTCGAAGCCGGTCTGCGGACAGGGGACATCTATTCGCCCTTCCCGGAAGAAATGAACCGCAAGCTGACCGGTGCCATCGCAGCCATCCACTTCGCACCGACGGCGACGGCCAAGGCCAATCTGCTCAAGGAAAATGTAAATCCTTCTCATATTTATGTGACGGGGAATACGGTCATCGACGCCTTGATGATGACCGTTGCCGGCGACTATGACTTCGGCGACGACCTGAAGGACGTCGATTTCCATAACCACCGGGTCATCCTCCTGACGACGCACCGCCGGGAAAACCTGGGTGAACCGATGCGCCATATCTATAAGGCCCTGCGCCGCATTATCGAAGAGATTCCCGATACGGAAATCGTCTTTCCTGTCCACCGTAATCCGCTGGTGCGCAAAGTCGTCGAAGAGGAACTGGCCGGTGTCGACCGCATCCACCTCATCGACCCCATGGAATATGAACCCTTTGCCAATCTCATGAGCCTGAGCAGCCTGGTCCTCACCGACTCTGGCGGCATCCAGGAAGAAGCGCCGTCTCTCGGCAAGCCTGTCCTGGTCCTGCGCAATACGACCGAACGGCCTGAAGCCGTCGAAGCCGGCACGGTACGCCTCATCGGCACGGACAAGGATGTCGTCTATGCCGAAACGAAGCGGCTCCTGACCGACCAGGCCGCTTACGATGCCATGAGCAACGCTGTCAATCCCTATGGCGACGGCAAGGCTTCGCAGCGCATCGTCCAGGCTATTCTCCACGTTTTTGCCGGGGAAGAAGCCGTTCCGGATGATTTTAGCCGCTAAGTATTGTCTTAGGCTATACTGAGAATCGTTTTTAGCTATAACGTTTAAATTTCTTTCATTTTGTATTGATTTTCCAGATTTTCCGTGCTAAAATAAGCCAATAATCGTTGCTGGCAGTATATAACTGCTATACCAAACGATTATGGAAAACTGCCATCGCCCGAGCAGGAGTGTATGTAGTATGAGACATCATGATGATCCTCACGATGACAAATTAAATCACATGAGGCTTTGGGATATTGTTGTCATTGCCGGTTCCTTAGGTTTGTCTCTCTTCGTCTGCATCTGTGTCGGCGTCGCCATAGGGCACTTCATCGATGTCCATGCCGGGACGTCGCCGTGGGGATTGATTCTTTTTTCCTTCATCGGTGCCATCTCCGGATTCTGGACCTTATATAAAAAAGCCTTGTCCTATCAGCAGGACGAGGCGCGCCATGGCCGGCATCTGCGCAAGTGAAATGTCACGGAGGATAGCCTATGGAAGCGTTTTATGCTTATGTAAAGGCAACAATATACAAGCTCGTTGGTTTTACGTGTATCGTCACGGCCGTCCTTTTTCTAGGAGGCTGGTGGCAGTACATAAGTGGCTGGTGTATCGGCAGCGGCTTGAACATCGTTTATTTCTTCATGCTCAGCAGCCGTTCGGTACGGGCCTTAAAATTGCCGCCTGGGCAGGCGGCGTCATTCATCCGCGGCGGTGCCGTGTTCCGGCTGGTCTTCATCTGCCTGGCCGTCATCGTCATCCTGCAGTTCCCGTCCATTTCCCTGGGGGCTGCCGTGGCCGGTATCTTTTCGTACCGCGTCCTCGTCTTCGCAGATGTACTGACTGCGCGTCTCAGACGGTAAAGGAAAGGAGGTATTGCGTATGGAATTACATGCAGGGCATCATATGGTCGTCCAGCTCCTGGGTCTGAATGTCAACTTGGATACGCTCATGATGACCTGGCTGGTTGCGGCTTTGGTCATTATCGTCACTGTCGCTGCGACAAGGGGCCGGTCCCTCGTCCCGTCAGGACTTCAGAACGCCATGGAAATCGTCATCGAAGCATTGCTCGATCAGTTCAAGGAAACGTTGGGGCCGAAATACGGCCAGGTCGTTTCGGTCTTGCTGACGATGTTCCTGTTCATCCTCTTCGCCAACGAATTGGGCATGCTGCCGAATCCGCATGTCCTGGCTTCGCCGACGAATGATTTGAATACGACTGTCGCCCTGGCACTGGTTTCTTCCTTTATGGTCCACTTCATGGCCTTGAAGAACCAGGGGTTCAAAAAGCATTTCAAGCATTTCTTCGAACCCTTTGCGCCGTTTGTCGTCATCAATCTGATGGAAGAAATCACCAAACCGTTGACACTGGCCTTCCGTCTCTTTGGCAACATCCTGGCCGGTGAAATCCTGTTGGAAGTCCTGTACTTCCTCGTGCCTGTCGCCATCCCGATGATTTGGATCCTCTTTAGCTTCGTCATCGGCCTCATCCAGGCATTCATCTTCACCATTCTGACTACATCGTATCTGGCACCGTCCTTTACGGAAGACTAAGAAAAGCTCAGATACCGTTACAACTTAGGAGGTTATTTATTATGGAAAAAGCTCTCGTATTGGCATTATCTGCATTTGGTGCATGCTTAGGTATTGGTTTGGCAGCTCTCGGCGCTGCTATCGGTGACGGCCATGCCGCATCGAAGATGCTTGAAGGTACGGCCCGCCAGCCGGAAATGGGCGGCAAACTCCTGGTCAACATGCTTATCTCCATCGGCCTGATCGAATCCATGCCGATTATCGCAGCTGTCATCGCTATCGTATTGGTCTTCGCCAATCCGTTCGTCAGCCTGCTCTAATCCGAAGATTCTAATATACAGCCGGGGAGGGAAGTACATTGGTTAGTATTAATGGTACCTTGCTGTTCCAGTTCATCAACTTCTTCGTGTTAGTTGCCATTCTGGCAAAGTTCGCTTATAAACCGCTGCTCAAAGTCCTGGAAGACCGCCGCAACAAGATTGCGTCGGACCTCGACAACGCAGCCAAAGCCCGGGAAACGGCTGAAAAGATGAAAGCCGACTATGAAGCCCAGATCCGCGATGCCCGTGCTGAAGCCCAGGCCATTGTCGACAAAGCTGTCAAGCAGGCCGACAAAGAAGCCCAGGCCCAGCTGGAAGCCATCCGCGCCCAGATCGCCCGGGAAAAACAGATCGCCCAGACGGAAATCGCCAACGAACGGGAAGCGGCTATCCGGGAAATGCGTAATGAAGTAGTCACACTGTCCATGGCTGTGGCAGAAAAACTGCTCCAGAAAAACATGGATCCTGACATGAACGCCAAACTGGTAGCCGATTGCATCGACCAGCTCCAGACGCACCGCGTAAAGGGGAACTGATCTTATGATACCCGAAACGATCTATAGCAAATACAGCCAGGCGATGTTCGACATCGCCAGCGAACAGAAGAAGCTTACCGAGTTCGGAACAGAACTGAAAGGCGTACGGGACACGTTCCAGGAAAATCCCGATTTGTGGAAATTCCTGAATCATCCCCTCGTACCGCCGCAGTCTAAAAAAGACACACTTGCAAAGATTTTCAAGGACAGCCTATCGCCGATCGTCCTGCAGTTCATGTACGTCATGATCGACCGGCGCCGGGAAGCGGCCCTCTTGCTTGCCATTGACGGGTTCATCGATTTGGCCCGCAAGGCCCAGCACATCGAAGTGGCCAAGATCCGCGTCGTCAAACCACTGTCCAAGAAAGAAGAAACGAAACTGGTTGCCAGCCTGGAAGCCATGACGGGTCAGCACATCGAACCGCTGTACTACGTCGACCCGTCGCTCATCGGCGGCATGGTCATCCAGATCGGCGACAAACTAATAGACGGCAGCCTCCGGCGGCAGCTGCGCGATATGCAGCATAAACTGCTCCAGGCTGACGTGACGAATGGGGTGACGGACGAATAATGAAAATGAAGCCAGAAGAAATAACGGCTATAATCAAGAAACAAATCGAAGATTATAATGTGGAAATGAATGTCGACGACGTCGGCACCGTTCTGGAAGTCGGGGACGGCATTGCACACATTTACGGTTTGGACAAAGCCATGTCCGGGGAATTGCTGGAACTGCCTCACGGCGTTTACGGCATGGCCCTGAACCTGGAAGAAGACAACGTCGGCGCCGTACTGCTCGGCGATGACGCCCTCATCAAGGAAGGCGACACCGTCCGCCGTACAGGCCGCGTCATGCGTGTCCCTGTAGGCGAAGCCATGGTCGGCCGCGTTGTCAACCCCTTGGGGATACCTATTGATGGCAAAGGGGAAATCAAGACCAAAGATTCACGCCTCATCGAAGTCAAGGCTTTCGGCATCGCCGACCGCCAGCCGGTCAAGGTACCGCTCCAGACAGGCCTCAAGGCTATCGACTCCATGGTTCCTATCGGCCGTGGCCAGCGTGAACTCATCATCGGTGACCGTGGCACCGGCAAGACGGCCATCGCCATCGATACCATCCTGAATCAGAAGGACACAG
Organism: Megasphaera intestinihominis; assembly: GCF_040096415.1. Lineage (NCBI taxonomy): Bacteria > Bacillati > Bacillota > Negativicutes > Veillonellales > Veillonellaceae > Megasphaera > Megasphaera intestinihominis. The sequence goes on along the minus strand of NZ_JBBMEU010000023.1, from coordinate 16,645 downwards.
GCGTCATCTGCGTCTACGTCGCTATCGGCCAGAAGGCATCGACCGTTGCCCGCGTTGTCCGGACCCTGGAAGAACACGGCGCTATGGCCTATACCATCGTCGTCGCCGCTACGGCTTCCGACGGCGCACCGCTCCAGTACCTGGCCCCGTATTCCGGCGTTTCCATGGCCGAATACTTCATGCTCCAGGGCAAGGACTGCCTCTGCGTCTACGATGACTTGTCCAAACACGCTCAGGCTTACCGCGCCATGAGTCTGCTCCTCCGTCGTCCGCCAGGACGTGAAGCATACCCGGGCGACGTATTCTACTTACATTCCCGTCTCCTCGAACGCGCTGCCAAGCTGTCCGATGAACTCGGCGGCGGCTCGATTACGGCCCTGCCGATCATCGAAACCCTGGCCGGTGACTTGTCGGCCTATATCCCGACTAACGTCATTTCCATCACAGACGGCCAGATCTTCCTGGAAACAGAAGCCTTCAACTCCGGGATCCGCCCGGCTATCAACGTCGGCCTCTCCGTTTCCCGTGTCGGCGGCTCCGCCCAGATCAAGGCCATGAAGAAAATCGCCGGTACCCTCCGCCTGAGCCTGGCCCAGTACCGCGAATTGGCCGCTTTCGCCCAGTTCGGCTCCGACCTCGATAAGAGCACGAAAGCCCAGATCGACGCCGGCGAACGGACGATGCAGCTCCTCATCCAGCCGCAGTATCAGCCGATGCCCGTCGAAGACCAGGTCATGCAGATTTACCTGGCCGTCAAGAACTACCTCATGCCTGTACAGGTTGAAGAAGTTTCTCAGTTTGCTGACGGCTTCATCAAGTTCATGCACAGTAACTATCCGGAAGTCGGCGAAAGCATCAAATCGACGAAGGAACTCGGCAAAGACGCAGAAGCTACGCTGCAGAAGGCTATCGCTGAATACACCAAGCAGTACGGCGCTTCTCACGAACTGATCAAAGAGGAGGAATAAGCTATGCCGAGTGCACGCGAAATAAACAGACGTATTAAATCCGTCACCAATACCCAGCAGATCACTAAGGCCATGAAGATGGTTTCCTCCGTACGACTGCGCCGTGCACAGGATCGGGCCGTGGCTACCGCCCCGTATACCGAAAAGATGGAAGGCATGCTGCAGCGTCTGTCTGCGGCTTCGCCCGATGCGGGCAACGCCTTGTTCACGCCTCATGATACGGTCAAGAAGACGTGCTACATCATCATCGGTTCGGACAAAGGGCTGGCCGGTGCTTTCAATTCCAATGTCAACAAGGCCATCGTGTCGGTCCTCAAGGACAAGCCCCGCGATGCATCGATGCTCCTGGTCGCAGGCCGCAAGCCCCTGGAGTACCTCAAGCACCTCCACCTGGTACCGGAAAAGAAGTGGTCCGGTTTTTCCGACAAGCCCCAGTTCAGCCACGCCCAGCAGATAGCCCACTTGGCGACGCAGAAGTTCCTCGATGGCGAAGTCGACGAAGTCTATGTCATTTACACGCACTTCAAGTCGGCCCTGTCCCAGGATACGCGCATCGTCAAGATGCTGCCCATTACCCAGAAGGAAGGCCAGCAGGAAGGGGGGCCGCGGGAAGAATACCTCTTCGCGCCGGATCCGAAGCTCGTCCTCGACGCCTTGCTGCCGCAGTATCTGGATCTGTTCATTTACAACAGCCTCCTTCAGTCCGCTGCCAGCGAACTCGGTGCCCGTATGACGGCCATGACGTCGGCTACGGACAACGCAGGCGAACTGATCGACAAATTGACTGTTACCTACAATAAAGTCCGTCAGGCTGGTATCACCAACGAATTGACGGAAATTGTCAGCGGCGCCAACGCTTTGCAGTAAGCCGCCTGGCGATCATTCTGAAAGAGAGGAGTACCTCTTCATGAGTAATAATATTGGGAAAGTAGTCCAGGTCATCGGCCCGGTCGTCGACGTGCGGTTTGCCTCGGAAGCAGATTTGCCCGCCATTTACAACGCCATCCATATCACCGGTGGCGAAGGCGACCAGAAGATCGACCTGGTTGTAGAAGTCATGCAGCACTTGGGCGACGACGTCGTCCGCTGCGTTGCCATGGACTCGACGGACGGCCTCGTCCGCGGCATGGCAGCTGAAAATACGGGCGGTCCCATCAAGGTCCCCGTCGGCAAAGGTGTCCTGGGCCGTATCTTCAACGTCCTCGGCCAGACTGTCGATAAAGTCGACGCTAAAGTCGAAGCCGATGATTACTGGCCTATCCATCGTCCGGTCCCGAAATTCCAGGACCAGGCGACGGAAACGGAAATCTTTGAAACGGGGATCAAAGTCGTCGACCTCATCTGCCCTTATGCCAAAGGCGGCAAGATCGGCCTCTTCGGCGGCGCTGGTGTCGGCAAGACCGTCCTCATCATGGAACTCATCCACAACGTCGCTACCGGCCACGGCGGCTATTCCGTCTTCACCGGCGTCGGCGAACGTACGCGTGAAGGCAATGACCTTTGGAACGAAATGAAGGAATCCGGCGTCATCGACAAGACGGCCCTCGTCTACGGCCAGATGAACGAACCGCCTGGAGCCCGTATGCGCGTCGGCCTGACCGGTCTGACCATGGCAGAATACTTCCGCGATAAAGAACACAAAGACGTATTGCTGTTCATCGACAACATCTTCCGTTTCATCCAGGCCGGCTCCGAAGTTTCGGCTCTGCTCGGCCGTATCCCGTCGGCCGTTGGCTACCAGCCGACACTGGGTACCGACGTCGGCGCCCTGCAGGAACGCATTACGTCGACTAAAGACGGGTCCATCACGTCGGTCCAGGCTGTCTATGTCCCGGCCGATGACTTGACTGACCCGGCTCCGGCAGCTACCTTCGCCCACTTGGATGCGACGACCGTCCTGGCCCGTGAAATCGCCGAACTGGGCATTTACCCGGCCGTCGATCCCCTCGATTCGACGTCGCGTATCCTCGATCCCCACGTCATCGGCGATGACCATTACAACATGGCCCGTGCCGTCCAGGAAATTCTCCAGAAGTACAAAGACCTGCAGGATATCATCGCCATCCTGGGCATCGACGAACTGTCCGAAGAAGATAAGCTGACCGTTGCCCGTGCCCGTAAGGTACAGCGTTTCCTCAGCCAGCCTTTCGCCGTCGCTGAACAGTTCACCGGTCAGAAGGGCCGCTATGTGCCGTTGAAAGAAACCATCGAAGGCTTCAAGGAAATCTTGTCCGGTAAATGCGACGACATGCCGGAACAGGCCTTCTACATGGTAGGCAATATCGAAGAAGCATACGAAAAGGCTAAGACACTGAAAGGGGAATAGTCTATGGCAGAAGCAGGAAAGACCCTCCATCTGGAAGTCATTACACCCGATGCTGCCGTACTCCATGAAGATGTGGATTTCGTCCTCGTCCGCGCATTGGACGGCGACTTGGGCATCATGCCCAATCATGCGCCGCTCATCGCGTCCCTGTCGATTTGGCCCCTGTGCTATGATAAAGGCGGAAAGCGCCAGTGCGTCACCGTAGCGTCGGGCTTCCTGGAAGTCCATGACAATACGGTCACAGTCATCACGCCAGCTTCAGAAAAACCGGAAGACATCGACGTAGCCCGCGCCCAATCGGCGGAAAAACGTGCCGAAGACCGCTTGGTTGCACACGCTGCCGACCTCGACGTGACCCGCGCCGAAGCGGCCCTGCAACGAGCCCTGCGCCGCCTGGACGTCGCCGAAAAATACGGCAAGCAATGATAGTGAGTTTAAAGTTTTTAGTATAGAGTTTGTAGTGAATCCATTCAAAGTATTGATTACTGCAAACTACAAACTGCAAACTCAAAAGGAGCTGTCTCTACGAGACGGCTCCTTTTTATTGACTTTTCCCCCCATCTCTGCTATGATAAGGTTTGTACAAATCAATAGGCGATGCAGGAGAGTAAGTACGTATCATCCTCAGCGAAGCAGGGACAGTGTGAGCCTGCTGCCGATGCGGAAGGCGCTCTGAAGGCCGCGGCCGGAAGTCTTTTCGATGTGTATGGCCGATGAATCAAGCGGGTCTTTGGACCAATCAGGGTGGAACCGCGGGTACGTATACTCGTCCCTGTAACATGTCATGTGTTACAGGGACTTTTTTGTATTTAGGAGGGAATACGATGAATTTTCAAGACATGATATTTGCATTGAAGAGCTTTTGGTCTTCTCAGGGCTGTATCATCTACGAACCGTATGATGTAGAAAAAGGGGCAGGGACCATGAACCCGGCTACCTTCCTGCGCACGCTCGGGCCGGAACCGTGGCACGTTGCCTATGTCGAACCGTCTCGCCGCCCGGCTGACGGCCGCTATGGCGACAACCCGAACCGCCTGTACCAGCATCATCAGTTCCAGGTCATTTGCAAACCGTCGCCGGACAACATCCAGGAACTCTATCTGAAGAGTCTGGAAACGTTGGGCATCAACCCGGCAGAACACGATATCCGTTTCGTCGAAGACAACTGGGAATCGCCGACCCTCGGCGCCTGGGGCCTGGGCTGGGAAGTCTGGCTCGACGGCATGGAAGTCACGCAGTTCACCTACTTCCAGCAGGTCGGCGGCATCGACGTCGCTCCTGTTTCGTCGGAAATCACATACGGTATGGAACGCCTGGCCATGTATATCCAGGGCGTCGAAAACGTCTATGACCTCAAATGGAATGAAGACGTCACTTATGGCGACATCTTCCATCAGAACGAAGTCGAACAGTCGACGTATGCCTTTGAATTGAGCAACGCCGACCTCTTGTTCCACCTCTTCGATGAATACGAAAAAGAAGCCATGCGGGTCATCAAAGCCGGCTTCGTCCTTCCGGCCTATGACTACGTATTGAAATGCTCGCACACGTTCAACCTCCTCGACGCCCGCGGCGCCATCAGCGTCAGCGAACGGGCTGCCTTCATCGGCCGCGTCCGCAACATGGCACGGGCCTGCGCCAAAGCGTACTTGGAACAGCGTGAAAAATTAGGTTTCCCGATGCTGAATAAGGAGGAAAAATAAGATGAGCAAAGATTTGTTACTTGAAATCGGTACTGAAGAAATCCCGGCTCATTATATGCCGAGTATCCTTTCCCAGGTCCGGGACCTGGCCGGGAAATCCTTTGGCGAATCCCATATCGCCTATGAATCGATCCGCACCCTCGGTACGCCGCGCCGCATCGCCCTCATCATGAAGGGCGTCGCTGAAAAACAGGCCGACGTATCGGCCAAACATAAAGGCCCGTCGGTCAAGATCGCTTACGATGCCGACGGTAACCCGACGAAAGCTGCCATGGGCTTTGCCCGGGGTCAGAAAATCGACGTCAAGGACCTCGTCGTTGAAGACGGCTACGTCTATGCCAACGTCACCAGCGTCGGCGCTGACACAGCCGGCCTCTTGCCGGACCTCATGAAGGGCATCGTCACGGGTCTTAATTTCCCCAAGAGCATGCACTGGGGCAGCCTGGACTTCCACTTCGTCCGTCCTATCCGCTGGTTCGTCGCCCTCTTCGATAAAGATGTCATCCCCTTTGAACTGGCTAACGTCAAATCGGGCAACGTCAGCCGCGGCCACCGCTTCCTGGGTACCGGCGATTTCACCATCGAAAGCCCGGCAGCCTATGAAGAAACGTGCAAGGAACATTTCCTCATCGTTGACCCGGAAGTCCGCAAGCAGATGATCCTCGAAGGTCTGCAGAAACTGGCTGACGAAAAGGGCGGCACCATCATCATGGACGACGACCTCCTGGAAGAAGTCGTCTACCTCGTCGAATACCCGACGGCCCTTTGCGGCGAATTCGATGAAGACTACCTGAAACTGCCGGAAGCGGCCATCATCACGCCGATGAAGGACCACCAGCGCTATTTCCCTATGCGCGATAAAGACGGCAAGCTCATGAACCTCTTCCTGACTGTCCGCAACGGCAACGACTACCATCTGGAAACGGTCCAGCACGGCAACGAACGCGTCCTCCGCGCCCGCCTGGACGATGCCAAGTTCTTCTTTGAAGAAGACAAGAAACATAAGCTCGCCGATTACACGGAAAAATTGAAGAAAATCGTCTTCCAGGACGGCTTGGGCACGCTCTATGACAAAGCCCAGCGCCTGGAAAAGATTACGGTCTTCCTCAATCATAAACTCGACCTCGGCCTGGATGACGCCAAGCTGCAGCGCGCATCGCTCCTGGCTAAAGCCGACCTGGCTACGCAGATGGTCATGGAATTCACGGAACTCCAGGGCGTCATGGGCAAGGAATATGCCCTCATCGACGGCGAAGATGCTGGCGTGGCCGAAGCCATCAACGAACAGTACCAGCCGCGCTTTGCCGGCGACGTCCTGCCGCAGACCGACATGGGTAAAGTCCTGGGCATTGCCGACAAGTTCGATACCATTACGGGCATGTTCAGCCGCGGCTTCATCCCGACGGGCTCGCAGGACCCCTTTGCCCTGCGCCGCCAGACCATCGGTACCCTCAACATCCTCATGGATGCCGGCTGGAACCTCAACTGCCATGAAGTCTTTGCCTTCGTCCTCAATCTCCTCGGCGTAGAAGGGGAAGACGCAGCCAAAGTCATGGGTCAGCTCGACGACTACTTCACGCTGCGCCTGAAGAACATCTTCCAGGATAAAGGCATGGATTACCACATCATCGACTGCGTCCTGGCTTCGGATACGCTCAACGCTTATGAAGAAGCCCGCCGTGCCCAGGCCCTCATCGATGCCGACATCATGGGCAAGACCGACCTCTTGCAGGCCTTCACCCGCGTCAGCAACATGATCAAAGGCGCCGACGATACCGACGTCAATCCGGACCTCTTTGAAACGGAAGAAGAAAAGGCCCTTTACAGCGCCTGCCAGGCCATGCAGGTCAACTTGCCGCAGAAATACGCCGTCTATGACTACGAAGGCGTAGCCGAAGTCCTCTCCGAAGGCATTGCCGCCATCAATGACTTCCTGGACAACGTCCTGGTCATGCACAAAGACGAAGCGGTCAAAGAAAACCGTCTCCACCTCTTGGCCCTGACCTACAGCCTCATCCAGCCCTTGGGCGACATCAAGAAATTGGCGTAGGGGCCGTCCCGACGGACGGTCCGCAGGCCGCTTTGGAATCAGATGCCGCTGCGCGGCGACAGACTCAGGTGGACAACGACGCTTCGGGACACCCTCGGCGCGTAAAAAGCCTCCCCTGAGAAGGGGAGGGGGACCGCTTGCGGTGGAGGGGTTCTTTACGACATACCCTTAGCGTATTGTAGAGAAAGAACCCCTCAGTCAGCAGAGCTGGCCCAACGGGCCGGAGAGGTTGATTGTACTTTCGCGGCTCGCCGCGAATCCCGTGGATAAAGCGGAAATTCAATGGCCAAAAATGAAAAATATGATATAATGAATAGTGTCCAAGTTTGTAGTGTAGAGTTTGTAGTTTGTAGATGACAGGATTGAATTTGAGTTATTTACTGTAAACTAAAAACTACAAACTTCAAACTCGAAAAGAGGCTGCCTTCGTGTGACAGCCTCTTTTCCGCATCTACCATAAAGGAGTGATCATTTATGAAATTGAAGAATCTCGTCATGTTGGCAGCAGCCCTTACCTGTATTGCCGGTTCGACCGTCATGGCTGAAGAAAAGGTGGGCCTCAAGAGCGCCAGTGCCGACAGCTATGAAGTCGTCCAGGTCATGACGACTAAAGACAAGAATTACTATCAGTACTATAACAGCGCCTATCAGTATGCCGTCGATATCCCCCGGGCTGCGACGACAGCCGACATGAATGCCGACGGCGATGGCTGCTATTTCCAGGATCCCAAAGACGATGCCGTCTACATGACCTATGCCGCCAAGAACACCATGGGCTTCACTATCGACGAACTCTACAACATGGCTTTGGGCATGAACGGATCGCCGACACTGACGACCAACATCAAGACCAAGAACAGCTATGCCATCGGCTGGACGGACGGCAAGAAGTCTTACTACCACGAACTCTACATCAACGACAAGAACAAGACCTACACGGCCTTCACCGTCACCTATCCGACCAGCAAAAAAGATAAGTACCAGGCCATCATCGCCCACATGTCCCGCAGCTTCATGCCCAACGTACAAATGTAATGATAGGGGATGCCCAATGGGCATCCCGCCGGTCGCAGTTCGCAGGCCGCAGGCCGCCTCGGAATCAGATGCGGCGTCCCGCCGCGACAGACTCAGGTGGACAACATCGCCTCGAGTAACCCTCGGCTCGTAAAAAATGCCCCGGCTGGGGCCTTCGTAGGGGCCGTCCTAAGCCTTTTTGGCCCGTCAGGTGCCGACCAACGAGAGGCGCAAGACGGTTGCCAAAACGGACAGCTGTGGCTAGGCGGCCCGCCGTGAATCCTGTGAATGCAGGGGAGGTGGCCCGAAAGGCCGGAGAGGTTGCTGCGCTTTCAAGCAGCCCTTTACGGAAGATGCCTATAAAATGGAAAAATCCCCCTTTACAGGACCGCGGCTTTATGGTATAATTCCCTTGTTAATTTAGGCAGTCCTCTGCTCGATACACGATTGTCGTGAAAGGTGGCGGCAACGGGGGCACGAATGTCTTATAGGAGGAAAAAAGAAATGAACATTATCAGCGTACTTGAACAGGAACAGCTTCGTGACGATATCCCGGCATTCCGCCCTGGTGATACAGTCAAAGTTCACGTAAAGGTTGTCGAAGGCAATCGCGAACGTGTACAGATTTTTGAAGGTGTCGTTATTGGCCGTCAGAACGGCGGTGTCCGCGAAACTTTCACTGTCCGCCGCGTTTCCTACGGTATTGGTGTTGAACGTACTTTCTTGGTACATTCCCCGCGTCTCGCTAAAATCGAAGTCGTTCGCCACGGTGTCGTCCGTCGTGCAAAACTGCACTACCTCCGTGGTCTTACAGGCAAAGCTGCCCGTATCCGCGAACGTCGGTAATTCATTGGCAAGAACACTTGAAAAAGAGGTTGTCCCACGAAGCATGGCTTCGCGGGCAGCCTCTTTTTTCATGACTCCATCGTAGGGGTCGTCCCCAAGGGTGGCCAAAGGCAACCTCTCAGTCAGCTGCGCTGACAGCTCCCCTATAAAGGGAGCCAAAGCCTCTCCTCATAGGAGAGGTGGCCCGAAGGGCCGGAGAGGTTGGTCTTAAACAAATGGGCCGTCCTGCGATTCAGGATATCGTGTACTCATATTGTTAACCTTGATACAAACGAAATAAAGTTGACTGCAATCGCCGCAGCGAGTATAATAATCCCATAGTTCACAATAAAAATAGGGAGTGGGTTGACAATGAATACGATAGCAGCACTGACCGATAGCATTATACAGGGGTACCGCATCCAACGCGGCGATGATTTATCGATTTTCCTGGAAGCACCTTTGGAAGAATTGCAGCAGGGAGCCGGCGTTTTACAGCGCCATTTTTGTGGCAATCATATTGATTTCTGCACCATCATCAACGGCCGCAGCGGCCGCTGTGGGGAAGACTGCAAATACTGTGCCCAGTCGGCCTGCCACCATACGGGCTGCGAAGAATACGGTTTCCTGGCGAAAGAAGAAATCCTGGCCAACGCCAAGGCCAATCAGGATGCCGGCGCCAACCGCTTTGCCATCGTCACGTCGGGCCGGGCTCTGACAGGGGCGGATTTTGAAAAAGCCCTGGATACGTACCGCACGATGAAGCAGACGATGCACATCGACCTCTGTGCATCGCACGGCCTGCTGACGCCGGAACAGCTGCACCGCCTCCACGAAACGGGCGTGACCAGTTATCACCATAATATCGAGACGTCGCGGCGTTTCTTCCCATACATCTGCACGACCCACACCTATGACGACCGCATCCGCACCATCAAGGCCGCTCAGAAAGAAGGGCTCTGCGTCTGTTCCGGCGGCATCATCGGCATGGGGGAAACCTGGGAAGACCGCCTGGACATGGCCATCAGCTTGGCCGAACTGGGCATTCAGTCCATTCCCGTCAACGCCCTCATGCCCATTCCCGGCACGCCCCTGGAACATCGGCCCCAGCTCGACGGCCGCGATGTCCTGCGGACCATCGCCTTCTTCCGCTTCATCAATCCTGAAGCTAACATCCGCCTGGCTGCCGGCCGCAAACTCCTGCCGGAAAACGGCGCCACGGCCCTGCTCCACGGCGCGTCGGCCTCGATTACGGGTAACATGCTGACCACGTCGGGCTCGACCATCGCCGAAGACATGGTCATGCTCCAGCGCCTGGGCTTGACTAATTCGTAGGTCGTAGGCCGTAGATCGTTCGTCGTTGATGGTACGATTAAAAATCATAACTAATACGACGAACGATGAACGAAAAACGTTTGAATCTGCGAGGGCTATGTGCATGATAGTCTATACTGGTGTATGACAAGCCCTGCACTAGCCTTCATCCTTTGTCTATGATATAATGTTAGGGATATAGAAACATACATATACTTTTCAATGAGGTGATTATCGTGGCAAAACAGATTTTTGTTACCGGTCATAAGAGCCCGGACACGGACTCCATTTGTTCTTCCATTGCCTATGCAAAATTAAAACAGTTACAGGGTATCGACGCTACGCCGATCCGCGCTGGCGAACCGAATAAGGAAACGGCCTTTGCCCTGAATTATTTCCACGTTGCTCCGCAGCCACTGGTCAAGGACTTCTACGTCAAAGTCAGCGAAGCTGTCCACACGGAAGTCGAAGCCCTTCCGGTCAGTGCCAGCCTGAAAGATGCTGCCAAATGGTTCGCATCCCACGAAAGCGATGTCGCTCCCGTTGCCGATAACGGCCAGTTCGTCGGCGTCATCGAAAAAGGCCAGCTCGCCGATGAATTCGTCAAGACCGTCATGGGTGAAGAATTGAGCACGGTCAAAGCCTTGGCTCACGATCCGGAATTGTTCTTCAAGCCGACCGATAACGGCCATGATATCCCGGCTGATGGCAAATACGCTGTCGTCGAAAACGGCAAATACGTCGGCATGATCTGTGCAGACTGTGTCGCTGCTGTCGAAAAACAGCAGGTCATCCTCGTCGACCACAACGAAAAGAAACAGATCATCGACGGCATCGACGAAGCATCTATCGTCGGCGTCATCGACCATCACCGCATCGGCGGCACTTTGGAAACAGCCGGCCCTATTTCCATCCTCTTCAAACCCGTCGGCTGCACGGCAACCATCGTAACGGGCTTGTATGAACAGGCTAAGGTCGACATCCCCAAAGACATTGCCGGCCTGCTCTTGTCGGCCGTCATTTCCGATACGGTCCTCTTCCGTTCGCCGACCTGCACGCCGGCTGACCGCGAAGCTGCCGAAAAATTGGCCAACATCGCTGGCGTAGACGTCGAAAAATACGGCATGGAAATGCTCAAAGCCGGTGCCAACGTCTCCGATTTGACGCCGGACCAGATCGTCCACAACGACATGAAAGAATTCTCCAGCGGCAATACGACCTTCACCGTTGCCCAGGTCCAGGTCATGGATACGACGGACCTCCTCGACCAGAAACAGGTCCTGCTCAACGCCTTGGAAAAATTGCGCGCTGAACACGATTACGCCGCTTCCTTCCTGATGATCACCAGCATCATCGACGAATCGACGAACCTCATCTTCGCCGGTAATATGGACGACGTCGTCAGCAGTGCCTTCGGCAAGGACGTCCTCGATAAGGAAGTCTACCTGCCCAAGGTCATGAGCCGTAAGAAACAGGTCATTCCGCCTATCCTTTCGGCAATGAAATAAGTGATGATTTTCAGAGGCCCCATCGACACGGTGTGGGCCTTTTTATCTATAAAGGGGAAGAATGCATGAATCCTATTTTTGATACCCTCAACGACCGCCAGTGCGAGGCCGTCAAGCATACTGAAGGGCCGCTGCTGATCACGGCCGGTGCCGGATCGGGCAAGACCAAAGTCCTGACCTGCCGCATTGCCCATCTCCTGGAATTAGGCGTCGCGCCGTACCGCATCCTGGCCATTACCTTTACCAACAAGGCCGCCAAGGAAATGAAGGAACGTGTGACCAACCTCGTCGGTGCCCAGGCCGACAGCATCTGGCTGAGTACGTTTCACTCGTTCTGCGCCAAGCTGCTGCGCTTTGAAATCGACGGCTTCCATGGCTATACGCGCAATTTCACCATCTACGATTCGTCGGACCAGTTGGTCCTGGTCAAGGACTGCCTGAAAAAACTCAACCTCGACGACAAGCAGTTCACGCCGCGCTCCGTGTTGGGGACCATTTCATCGGCTAAGAACGTCCTCATGGATGCCAAGGCCTTTGCGGCGAAAGCCTCCGATTTCTACGAACAGAAAGTCGCCGACGTCTACGCTCTGTATCAGGAAAAATTGCGGGAAAACAATGCCGTCGATTTCGACGACCTTTTGTTCCTGGCCGTGCGCCTCTTGCAGGAAAACGAGGAAGTCCGGGAAAAATACCAGTCCCGGTTCCAATATATCCTGGTCGACGAATATCAGGATACGAACCATGCCCAGTATGCCCTGACCAAGATACTGGCCGCCCGCTGGCGCAATATCTGCGTCGTCGGCGATGCCGACCAGAGTATTTACGCCTGGCGCGGTGCCGATATCCGCAACATCATCGACTTCACGCGGGACTATCCCGATGCGGCGTCGATCAAACTGGAACAGAACTACCGCTCGACGAAGACTATCCTCCATGCGGCCAATGCCGTCATCGACAATAACGAAAGCCGGCCCAAGAAGACCCTGTGGACAGAGAACCCGACGGGGAACAAGATCATCCATTACCAGGCCCAGACGGAACACGACGAAGCCGATTATATCGCCGGCGTCATCTACAATCGCCATGAAATCAGCCATGAACCGTATGGCGACATGGCCATCCTCTTCCGGACCAACGCCCAGTCCCGTGTCCTCGAAGAAAAGCTCATGCGCTATGCCATTCCCTATACCATGGTCGGCGGCACCAAGTTCTATGACCGCAAGGAAATCAAAGACGTTCTGGCCTACCTGCGCCTGCTCTATAACCCGGAAGACAGCCTGAGCCTGACGCGCATCATCAACGTGCCCAAGCGCAACATCGGTGCGACGACGATGGAACACGTCGCGGCCTATGCCGAAGCACAGGGGATTTCCTTATTTGAAGCCCTGTCGTCGACCGATGAGATCCCCGTCACCAAACGGGCCAAGGCATCGCTGGAAAACTTCGCTGCCATGATTTTCGACCTCCTCAACGACATCGAGGGCAAAGACGTCCTGAGCCTCATCGAAACGGTCATCAAACAGACCGGCTACGGCGACATGCTCGATAAAGAAGCGGAACACGACCCGCAGGGCGAAAGCCGCAAGGAAAACGTCGGCGAATTCCTGTCCGTCGCCAAAGACTACATGGACAGCAATCCCGAAGGCAACCTCCAGGACTTCCTGGAAAACGTCGCCCTCGTCAGCGATGTCGATGATTTTGAAAGCAGCGACTCGAAAGTCACCCTCATGACCCTCCATGCCGCCAAGGGCCTGGAATTCCCGGTCGTCTTCCTGACCGGCCTCGACGAAGGCCTGTTCCCGCACAGCCGGACCCTGATGGACCCAGCGCAGGTCGAAGAAGAACGGCGTCTGGCCTATGTCGGCATTACCCGGGCCGAACGGCAGCTCTACGTGACCAATGCCGTCACGCGGACCATGTACGGCCGCATCTCGGCCTATATGCCCAGCCGTTTCCTGGCCGAAATCCCGCCGCAGTTCATGGAAGACTACCATCGCAAGAGCGCCATGCCCCAGAGCCGGACGACGGCGGTCCCGGGGAAACAGCGCGTCTCCATCCTGACCAAGCCCGTCGCGTCGAGCCTGCCCAAGAAACATGCCGTTACCGATACCTTTGCCAAAGGCGATAAAGTCCGCCATAAAATCTGGGGCATCGGCACCGTCCTCGACGTCATCGGCGAAGGGCCGAACATGCAGATGAAAATCCAATTCCCGACCAAAGGCGTCCGCCAAGTCGTCGTGAAATACGCCCCCTTAGAGAAAGTACAGTAGGGGAGCCTAAGCCTCCCATATTAGGCCCTTTTTGGCCCGTCAGGTGCTGACCGCAGGGAAGAACAAGACGGTTGCCAAAACGGAGAGCTGAGCTGGAGGTGGCCCGAAGGGCCGGAGAGGTTGCTTGCACTTTTGCAGGCCGCTTCGGAGAGCTCTCGGCTCGTAAAAATGCCCCGGCCGGGCTTTCGTAGGGGTCGCCACGTGGGCGACCCGCCACAGAACTTGCGATGAGATTCTTTGCAGGACGAATGGAAACGATTTTCATGAATGAAGGAGAAACCCATGGATACTGAAAAAGCGCGGCTCTTGGAGCTGCGGAAAAAAATAGATGAATTGAGTTATCAATATTACACCCTCGACAAGCCGACAGTGACTGATTATGAATACGATATGATGTACCGGGAACTGGAAAACATCGAAAAAGCCCACCCCGACTGGGTCACGCCCGATTCGCCGACGCAGCGCGTAGGCTCCAAGATTTCCGGCGGCTTTGAAAAATATACCCATGACCGGCCCATGCTCAGCCTGGGCGACGTCTTCAGCGACGATGAATTGCGGGAATTCGACCAGCGCGTCCGCGATGACCTGGGCGGCGAAGATTTGGAATACGTCGTCGAACTGAAAATCGACGGCCTGGCAGTCAATCTCATTTATGAACAGGGTCAGTTCATCCGCGGCGTCACCCGCGGCGACGGTGTCGTCGGTGAAGACATTACCAACAACGTCCGGACCATCCGCACCATTCCCCTGCACATCGCCAGTGATTCGCCGCACATCGAGATCCGCGGCGAAGTCTACATGCCCATCACGTCGTTTGAAGCCTTGAACCAGCAGCGCCGCGATGACGAACTGGAACCCTTTGCCAATCCCCGTAACGCCGCAGCCGGCTCACTGCGCCAGCTCGACCCGCGTATTACGGCCCAGCGCAAACTGGCTTTCTTTGCCTACGCCTTGGGCGGAAACAGCGGCATCACCATCGAGAGCCAGGAAGAACTGCTCCAGGACTTGGCCCAGTTCCATTTCCAGGTCAATCCGGAATACCGCAAGTTCACGAATATCGAAGACGTCATCGCCTTCATCCACAGTTGGGACGACCGCCGCGACAGCCTGCCTTATGCGACGGACGGCATGGTCGTCAAAGTCAACTCCTTTGCCCAGCAGGCCCGCTTGGGCAATACCGTCAAGATTCCCCGCTGGGCCATTGCCTATAAATTCCCGCCCGAACAGGCGCGGACGAAAGTCCTGGACATTTCCGTCAGCCTCGGCCGGACAGGCGTCCTGACGCCGGCAGCCGACCTCGAACCGGTCCACCTGGCCGGGACGACAGTCAAACGGGCGACGCTGCACAATGAGGATTACATCAAAGAAAAAGACATCCGCATAGGCGATACCGTCGTCATCCAGAAGGCCGGCGAAATCATCCCCGAAGTCGTCCGCTCCCTGCCGGAACTGCGCGACGGCTCGGAAAAAGTCTTCGCCATGCCGACGACTTGTCCTGCCTGCGGCAGCCCTGTCGTCCGCCGCGATGGGGAAGCGGCCTGGCGCTGTACCAATCCGGACTGCCCGGCTGTCATCGGTGAAAAAATCGCCCATTTCGTCTCCCGCGATGCCATGAACATCGACGGCCTGGGCGACGCCATCGTCCAGCAGCTCCTGGCCCAGCATCTGATCCACGACGTAGCCGACATCTACGGCCTGACTAAAGAAGAACTGGTCGACCTCGAAGGCTTTGGCGACAAATCGGCAGACAACCTGCTCAAAGCCATCGAAACGAGCAAATCCGTCGGCCTGGCCCGGGTCCTCTTTGCCCTGGGCATCCGCTTCGTCGGCGCCAAAGCCGGCCGCGTCCTGGCCGAATCCTTCGGCTCCGTCGATGCCCTCATGAAAGCCAATGCCGATGACCTGACAGCTATCGACGACATCGGACCGCGCATTGCCGACAGCATCGTAGCCTACTTCAGCGACGCCAAGAACCAGGCCCTCATCGAAAAACTGCGCGCTCACGGCGTCGATATGACGGCAGAAAAGAAAACACTCATCAATACGACCTTTGACGGCGAAATCGTCGTCCTCACCGGCAAATTGCAGATGTTCAGCCGCAAAGAAGCCGAACAGGCCGTCGAAGCACGAGGTGGTAAATGCACGTCATCGGTCACCAAAAAGACGACCCTTGTTGTCGTCGGAGCCGACCCGGGCAGCAAATACGAAAAAGCCAAGAAACTGGGGACCCCCATCATCAGCGAAGCCGAATTCAAAGAATGGCTCGAACGCTAAATAAGCCACCTCTCAGTCAGCAGAGCTGCCAGCTCCCCTACAAAGGGAGCCTTAAGCCTCCCCTCATAGGCCCTTTTTGGCCCGTCAGGTGCTGACCGTAGGGAAGCGCAGGGCGGTTGCCAAAACGGAGAGCCGAGCTGGAGGTGGCCCAACGGGCCGGAGAGGTTGCTTGTACTTTCGCAGGCCGCCGGTCGCAGTTCGCAGTTCGCAGGCCGCCTCGGACTCAGATGCCGCTGTGCGGCGACAGACTCAGACTAACAACGACGCTTCGGGAAACCCTCCGCGCGTAGCGGGCCGCCCTCTGGGACGGCCCCTACGGATGCCGCGGCGCGGCGACAGTAGAAATGCCCCCGGCTGGGGCGTAGGGGTCGCCGCGTGGGCGCCCCGCCCCAG
>NZ_JBBMEU010000022.1:0-34723 GCF_040096415.1 Megasphaera intestinihominis | reverse complement strand
AGAGGGCGTCCCGCTACGCGCTGAGGGTTTCCCGAAGCGTCGTTGTCGGTTTGAGTTTGTTGCGGCGAAGCCGCATCTGAATCCAAGAAAACGCCGGCCGCCGGTCGCAGTTCGCAAAACCATGCCTCATTGACCAGTTACATATATTGGCTGACTGTTCGCGGCGGGACGCCCTTTGGGCGTCCCCTACGTAGCCCCAGTCGGGGCATTTTTAACATAGAAAAAGGCTGTCACAGAGTGATAGCCTTTTTCTGTATTGGTATTGGGTTGGAAAGCGGATTAATGGTTAGCCGGATGGCCTTCGTGGACGCCTTGTTCAGCCGGTGCAGCAGTACCCGGAATGGGAGCGGCACCGAGTTGTCCGCGGCGTGCCTGGGAGATGATGCTGTGGTTGTAGCCATAGCCGAAATAGATGGCCAGGCCTAACAGAAGCCATACGACGAAGCGGATCTGCGTAACCAGGGGCAGCATGTAGATGAGGACACCGCAGAAGGCGATAGCCAGGAGCGGAACCAGGGGAACGAGCGGACATTTGAAGGCGCGTACCTGGTTCGGGTTCTTCTTGCGAAGGACGATGACAGCAGCCGAAACGATGATGAAGGCACAGAGTGTACCGATATTGGTCATTTCAGTGACGATGTTGATTGGCAGGAACCCTGCCGTAATAGCCGTAACCACGCAGACCAGCATGGAGCTGCGGGCCGGAGTCTTATATTTCGGATGGACGTGGCCGAAGAATTTCGGCAGCAGGCCATCGCGGGACATGACGAAGAGTACGCGGCTCTGGCCAAAGCTCATGACCAGGAGGACCGAAGTCAGGCCGCAGATGGCGCCGACAGAGATAGCCGCAGCACCCCAGTGATAGCCGACGGCCTGGAGGGCAAAGGCAACCGGAGCTGCTGTCGTCTTGAATTCGAGGTACGGAACCATGCCGGTGAGGACGGCCGATACGGCGATGTACAGGACCGTACAGATGATGAGCGATAAGATAATGCCGCGGGGCAGATCTTTCTGCGGATTTTTGACTTCTTCAGCTGCTGTGGAAACGGCATCGAAGCCGATATAAGCGAAGAAGATGATGGACGCGCCGGCGAAGACACCCGACCAGCCATAGGGCATGAAGGGAACCCAGTTGGCAGCATCGACGTGGCTGAAGCCTAAAGCCAGGAACAAGGCGACGACGGCCAATTTGATGCCGACGATGATGTTGTTGACAGTTGCACTCTGGCGGACGCCGTGGATGTTGATGAAGGCGATGACGCAGAGGATGAGGACGGCCGGCAGATTGACGATGCCGCCGTCATATGGAGCCAGTGTCAAGGCTTTCGGCAGGACGAGGCCCAAGTTGGTGAGGATATTATTGAAGTACCCGGACCAGCCAATAGCGACGGCCGATACGGCAAAGGCGTACTCTAGTATCAAGTCCCAGCCGATGACCCAGGCCCAAAATTCACCGAGGGCGACGTAGCCGTAAGTATAGGCACTGCCGGCAACGGGAACCATGGCGGCAAATTCAGCATAACACAGGGCGGCACAGCCGCAAGCCAAAGCTGCGATGATGAAAGAAATGATAAGTGCAGGACCGGAATAATTGGCAGCGGCAACGCCGGTCAGAACAAAGATACCTGTACCGACGATAGCGCCGATACCGAGCATGGTCAGGCCAAAAGTACCGAGGACGCGGTTCATGCCGCCGTCTTGTTTCGTTTCCGAAATAAATTCACTGATACTTTTGGTTCTAAAGATGTGTTTCGTCATAGAACCTCTCCCCTTATGATTGTAAAGTATCGTTGACTCCCCTATGGATTGACCGGATAGTCAATCGTTCAACTGCCTTTTATTATACTCGTACATTTTAATTTGTAAATGTTTTATCCTAAATTAATTATATTTTTATATTTAAAATTAAAAATAGCAAAAATATGTTCAATCAAAAAGTTGAGGTAAAATATAATATTAATACGCTTAAATCATAATCTATTTATCCAGTGTTTTATTTAAAAAGATTAAATCATCCTGGTAATCTATATCAAATAATTCACCTTTTCTTTTGGGATAATAGACCCAGGTCTGAGGACGCTTCAGAAACTGCCGGCCTCCCGTATCGCCGCGCAGGGTCAGGAGTCCCGGTCCATAAGGGCGGCGGAAAACGGCAGGGCTGCAGCGCCGCTCGCCGTTATGCATACAGCCTACAGCTGCGCCAGAGGCCAGGAACTGCCGCAGGAAGTCGGCAATCGTTTCTGCCGTCAGCAAGGGCTGGTCTGCCGGAAAAAAAGCCCAGGCGTCGGCTTCACTATGAGCCTGGACGGCGCAGCGCAAAGACGCAGCCATACCTTCTCCCGCCTGACCGTTCCATATGACGTCAATGCCCTGAGCCTGGCAGGCTGAGGCAATGGCATCATGAGCCGTCACGACCGTCACCTGACAGTCGATACCGGAAGATGGCAAAAAAGCCTGTGCCGCCTGGCACAGGCTTTTCATTCCATACGTATATAAAGGGCGTCCATGAACGAGCACTTCCAATTTATGGCTGCCAAAACGGCGGCCGAAGCCGGACGCCATCAAGACTAACTGTATTTTCATTTCGCTTCCCTCATTTCCACTGGATACGTCGTCACTATTCCTGGCCGGGACAGGCCGCTCAAAATCCGTTTCCCCGCCTGCTGCCGCCGTTCATCGTCGGCCTGGTTGAGGACGACGGTCGTCCTGTCTTTCCAGGACCCGATGCGGGCCAGGCAGCCGGCTTCTACAATATAGGCCAGGAGGCGTTCGGTCACGACGGCTTCCGGATTGAGATGCAATAACTCCCAGCGGAAACAGACGTCCTTCACGATCCGTCCCACGGCCGACAGGCCGGCCAGGCAGTATACATCACGGCTGTTGGCCGGGATGACCGGTTCATGGGGGCCCATGACCTTCAAGGGCAGGCGCCGTGAGCCATCGCCTTCGACGAGGACGACGTCGGCAGCCGCACATAAACGCAGGTAAACATCCTCGCCGGGCCAGGTGATTTTCCCGTTCAGCCCTTCCTGGCCGACGACGATGATGCCGTCGCGCCGCCATTGGCCCTGCCAGCCTGCCGGCAAAGCGGCCGGTACGAACCATCGGCTGGGGTGCTTCATATGGGTCGTCGTCACGACGGCCACGCGGCGCCCGGCAGCCCGTTCCTGCCGGGCCCGGGCAAAGATACTGGTCGTCTTGCCGCCGGCACCGATATAGGTGTATACCTCGGCCGTCATGGTTTACGGTAGCGGCTCTTTTCCCGCCCTTCCCGCTTGGCCCGGACGGCAATGAGTTCGGCAGCGATGCTGATGGCGATTTCTGCCGGCGTCACGGCCGAAATGGCCAGGCCGATGGGCGCGTGGCAGGCATCGATTTCGGCAGCTGAAAAACCGTCGGCCAGGAGTTTCTCTTTGACAAAGGCCAATTTGCGGCGGCTGCCGATGACGCCGAGGTAATACGGCTTGATGGCCAGCATCTGGCGCTGGACATCGTAGTCGCCGACGTGGCCACGGGTCATGATGCAGACATAGTCATCCTGCGTTACGCCGAGGTCCGCCGGAAGGGCTTCATAATCAGCTTTATAGACGGCATCTGCCTGGGGGAACAGAGCCGGATCGGCAAATTCCGCCCGGTCATCGACGACGATGCAGGAAAAGCCGATACTGGCCAGGACCGGGACCAGGGCCTGAGACACGTGGCCGCCGCCAAAGACGAAGACCCGTCCCGGATAAGTCAGGGGTTCGCTGTACCAGCGCCGCTGGCCATCCGCAGCAAGGCCGGCTACATTCTGACGGCACCAAGCCGCATCGACGGCCTGCAAAGCCGCCATCTGGCCGCAGCCCTGCACCTGGCCTTCCCGGACCAGGGCCATGCCCCAATGGGCTTCATCGCTGACATCCAGGGCCAGCCACGACGCCGTCTTCTGGCGCAGGGCCTGGATGATAGCGGCCAGTACATCCAGCAGGCCCGGCAGGGCCGGGTCGAGGTACTGGCAGAAGACGGTCAATTCCCCGCCACAGGCAGCGTTGATATCTTCTTCGTCATTGGGGTGGAGGATGAGCCGGCGAAAAGCCGACTGGCGGCTCTCCAGGCATTGCCGGCCGGCCTGGATGGCCAGATATTCCTGATAACCGCCACCGACAGTACCGGCCGTCGTCCCATCGGCAAAGACGGCCTGATGGCTGCCGATGCCGCGGGGCGTCGAGCCCCGGCTGGCGACGACGGTCAGGAGGACAGCCGGCTGGCCAGACTGCAAAGTTTCATATAATCGGGTATAGAAAGCTTCCATGATATCACCTATATAAGAGTAAAATAGCCTGCCCATCGACAGTGAGGCAGTCCGGCAGGACAGCCGGCCGGTCGGGCTTGGCGAAACGCCACCAGATATCCGGCGTCCCGCCTTCCTGATGGGCATAGCGGAACTTGACGATCCATTCAAAGGGCTGCTCGATTTCCTCGGTCACGACGATGGGCCTGGCATTTTCGCCGTCGCCACCGCAAAAGGCGTGGCCGCGGATGCCGATGGCACAGAGGTCGTCGCCGACAGGCCGTCCCGTCTGCAGCGTAATCTGCCACGACGGGATGAAGACGGCTGTCGGTCCGGCCTTGCGGGCCGCTACGATATTCTTGCAGCCCGTCAGGACCGCTGCCACCCGGGACTGGGGATCGGCAAAGAGTTCCTTTGTCGGCGCACAGGCCGACACGCGGCCGTCGTCTAGGACGGCGATGGACTGACAGAGTTGATAGGCTTCGTCGCGGCTGTGTGTCACCAAGACGACGTCTTTCGGGAATTGACGCAGCAAGTCCTTGAGTTCTGTCATGACCTTTTCTTTTAAATAACTGTCCAGAGCGCTGAAGGGTTCGTCCAGGAGCAGGATGTCCGGCTCATTGACCAGGATGCGGGCCAGGGCCACGCGCTGCTGCTGGCCGCCGGACAATTCGGCCGGTTTCTGTTTCTCCAGGCCTGTCAAATTCAGGCGTTCCATCATGGAACGGACCTGCCGGCGGGCGTCAGCCTTGGACGAAGCCGAGCGGACGCCGCAGCGGATGTTGTCTTCGACGGTCATGTTGGGGAACAGGGCATAGTGCTGGAACAGATAGCCTACGCGCCGCTGCGGGACGGGGACATTGATATGGCGCCCGCTGTCGAACAAGGTCCGCGCCCCGACGACGACTTTGCCTGCATCAGGCTTTTCAATACCGGCAATGCACTGCAGAGTCTTGCTCTTGCCACAGCCCGAAGCGCCGAGCAGGCCGAGGATGCCGCTCTCATGATGGAGCTTCACATCCAGCGTAAAAGAGCCCCAGTCCTTATGGACATCGATATCGATCATGCCAGGCGCCTCCTTTCACGGCTGCGCTTTTCAAAGAGATTGACTGTCAGCAGGACGACGGCGCTGATGGCGATGTTGACCAGGACCCAGATGAAGGCGCTGTATTCGTCATTGGTCCGCCACAACTGGTAGACCGTCGTCGAAATGGTCGCCGTATTCTTGGGGATATAGCCGATGAGCATACTCGTCGCCCCGTATTCGCCCAGGGCCCGGGCAAAGGCCAGGACCGTCCCGGCGATGATGCCCTGCTTGCAGTAAGGCATGCGGATATGCCAGAAGATGAACGTATCCGACAGGCCCAGGGTCTTGCCACTCCAGGCCAGGGTTTCGTCGAAACTCTCAAAGGCCCCGCGGGCCGTGCGGTACATGAGGGGAAAAGCGACGACAGCCGACGCCAGGACGCCGCCATACCAGGTCATGACGAAGCGGATGCCCACGTCATTGAGAAAGATGCCGACAGGGTGCTTCAAGCCGAAGACCAGGAGCAGCAGCCAGCCGCAGACCGTCGGCGGCAGGACCAGGGGCAGTGTCAGGACGACATCGAGGAGCCCTTTGAGGACCCGCGGCAGGCGGGCGACATAATAAGCCAGGGCAATGCCGCTAAAGAAGACGAGGACACAGGAAATAGCGGCAATGCGCAGGCTGTTCCAAAGGGGATACCAGTCCATAAGCAGCTATCCTTAGCCGACAGGGCTGAAGCCGACGCCCTGGAAAATCTTCATGGCTTCTTGGCCCTTGAGGTAATTGAGGAAATCCTGAGCTTCCTGCGGGTGCTTGCTGTTCTTCATGACAGCCGCCGGATAAATGACCTGGCCGCACATATCTTTCGTCGCTTCGTCGACAGGTTTCAACTTGGCACTGAAGGCATCGGTCGCATAGATGACGCCGCAGTCGGCACTGCCCTCGCGGACCTGGGTCGTCACTTCTTTGACGTTCGAGCCATAGGTAATGTGGCCGGCCTGAGCGATGGCCTGTTCATCGAGGTTGTAGAATTTCAGGATTTTCTGTGTATACTGGCCGACAGGAACGTCGCTGTTGCCCATGACCAGGCGGATGGAGCCATCCTTCAATTTCGCCGCCATATCATTGAAATTCTGGACGCCCTTGGGGTTGCCTTCGGGCGTCACCAGGACAACCTTGTTTTCCAACAGGTCTATGCGGCTGCCGCTCTTGACGAAGTCCAGCTTATCCGGATTGGCTTTGGCGTCTTTTGAGGCGTCGAGCTGGTTCATCTGCTTCTGGGCTGCCGAAATGAAGAGGTCACAGTCGGCACCGTTCTGGATCTGCGTCTTCAGCGTGCCCGACGAATCGAAGTTAAAGGAAATTTCCACGTCCGGATGTTCTTTCTGATACTGGGCGGCAATCTGGTTCATCGTTTCCGTCATGCTGGCCGCAGCAAAGACGGTCAGGTGGACTTTATCGCCGTCCCCGGCGGCTTTGTCCTCTTTCTTGTCCGACCCGCATCCGGCCAGGGCAAAAGCCAGCGTCGCCGCCAAGACCGATGCGACTACTTTTTTCCACGTCATCACCGTACATCTCCTTTTTGTAAATCCATTTATATGCATTTACTTGCGGCCACAATCCCGGACTTCGCCGCGCAGTAAGTCGAGGCCATGGGGAATCGTATCCAGGAAGACATCCATACATTCCTGACAGGCCTTGGGACTGCCGGGCAGGTTGATGATCAAGGTCTTCTTGCGGATGACGCTGACCGCCCGGGACAGCATGGCCCGCGGCGTAATCTGCATGGAAGCGGCCCGGATGGCTTCGGCAATGCCCGGCGCCTGACGGTCGGCAACGGCCAGGGTCGCTTCGGGCGTGACGTCGCGAGGGCCAAACCCGGTACCGCCTGTCGTCAAGATGAGGTCAGCCTGGCGCTGGTCGGCCAGCCGGCAGAGCTGTTGTTCCAAGGGGCCCTTGCCATCGGGCAGGAGCAGCTGTTCCATGACTTCAAACCCAGCCCGTTCCAGCCGCTGGACAATGACGGGGCCGCTGGCATCTTCCCGCAGGCCTTTGCTTCCCTTATCCGACAAGGTGATAACCGCCGCCTGATAAGGCCGTTTCCCTTGCCGCGGGACTTCGGTCATGACATCGCCCGGGCGGATGACGCCGCCTTCAAGGACGCGGGCAAATACGCCTTCCCTGGGCATGATGCAATCGCCGACGGCTTCATAGACGGCACAATGGTTATGACATTCCTTGCCGATCTGGGTCATTTCCAGCAGGACGTCGCCACAGCGCAGCAGCGTCCCTACAGGCAGGGCCGAGAAATTGAAGCCGTCGACGACGAGATTTTCGCCGAAAGCGCCGAATTCCACCTGACCGCCGCGGCGGCGGAAAGCTTCGATGCTTTCCAGGCCCAGCAGGCTGACCTGGCGGTGCCAGTGTTCGGCATGAGCGTCGCCTTCAATGCCCCAGTTGACTATGAAATTCCCTTCCGGTACGGCCTGTTTAGCCACGCCGCGGATGGTGCTGATGCAAACAGCATGTACTTTCCCCATTTTTTATCCTCCGATCTGATTCATCGTCTTATGTTCACTGATATGGTTCTGTTCGGCGAAGCAATGCTTGGCCGGCTTGTCATAAACCGCCCTGGCCATGGCGCGCTGCAGCTCCTGACAGATAGTTTCCTCCTCTTGGCCGCTGCGGACGATGGCCCGCAAATCGACGCCATCGTCATAGCAGAGACAGGGCTTCAAAAAGCCCGTACTCGTCAGGCGCAGGCGGTTACAGGACGAGCAGAAGCCATGGGTATTGGCAGCGATGAAGCCAATACGACCTTGCAGCTGGCCGCTCCGGTAATACGAAGCCGGTCCGTTTCCCCGCCGTTCTTCTGTGGCAGCCAAATCCGGATAGGCCCGGCGCAGGACGGCCAGGGCCGCTTCTTCCGTAAGGCCTTTCAGCGTCGTCCCGTAGCCGATGGGCATGAGTTCGATGAAGCGCACATCGACGGGAAACCGGCCGGCCAAGCGGGCCAGCGGCAGGATCTGGTCCTGCGTTTCTTCCAGTAATACGGCGTTTACTTTGACGTTTACCCGAGCAGCCGCGGCCCGTTCCAAGGCTTCCAGGACGACGGACAGCTGGCCGCCTCCGGTCAGCCCGGCATACTGCCCGGCATCGAGGCTGTCCAGGCTGATGTTGATGCCGTTGATGCCCATACGGACCAAGTCCGGCAGGGCGTCGGACAACAGCAGGCCGTTCGTCGTCAAGGTCACAGAACGGACGCCTTTCATGGCTTTGAGGGATTCCATGAAGGCCACGGCCCCTTTGCGCACCAGCGGCTCGCCGCCGGTAATCTTGAAGCGGTCGATGCCCAGGGACAGAGCAGCCCGACAGATGAGCTGCATTTCTTCATAGCGCAGGACAGCTTCGTGGCCGACGCTGGTCAGGGCTTCAGGCATACAGTAGCGGCAGCGCAGGTTGCAGCGGTCCGTCAGGGACAGGCGCAGGTAGCCGATGGTCCGTCCCCATTTATCCTTCATGGTGCTCCCCTCCGTCATATTGGAAATGGCCGCTCTTGCCGCCGATTTTTTCGACGAGGTGGATATCCTTGAGACACATGCGCTTATCGACGGCCTTGCACATATCGTAGACCGTCAGCAAAGCCACGGATACGCCCGTCAGGGCTTCCATTTCGACGCCGGTCTTGCCGTTGCACTTGACAGTACAGCGGCCTTCGAGTTCACAAGTATCGTCGTGGAAGATGAATTCGACGCCGCATTTGGTCAAATTGAGGATATGGCAGAGCGGGATGAGGTCGCTCGTCCGCTTGGCTCCCATGATGCCGGCAATGCGGGCCACGCCGAGGACATCGCCTTTTTTCACGGCACCGGCCCTGACGGCTTCATAGCACTCGCGGCTCATGGAAATACGGCCGCAGGCCACAGCCGTCCGGGCCGTCACGGCTTTACCGCTGACGTCGACCATGACGGCGTCACCGTTGTTGTCAATGTGTGTAAACGGGTTCACCAGGATCACCTACTTTCCAAAGCCACAGTTCGGGAAGGTACAGACAGGACAGCCCAGGCATAAGCCGCCTTCGCCGAGACCGGCCAGGTCATCGGCCGTCACGGGGACATCGGCCATGAGCGACGGCAGGACGAGGTCAAAGATCGTCCGCTTGGCATACATGACACAGCCCGGCAGACCGACAATGGGGCGATCGTCCCCGCTATAAGCCAGAAGGAACATGGCCCCTGGCAGGACCGGAGCACCATACGATACGATGCGGGCTCCCGTATTCTTGATGGCCAGCGGCGTCTGGTCATCGGGGTCGACACTCATGCCACCCGTACAGAAAACCATATCCATGCCCTTATCCAGCATATCCTGGATAGCCGCCGTAATGGCAGCCGGGTCATCGGCCAGGGTCGTATGCATGGCCATGACGGCGCCGTATTCAGCCAGCTTGCTTTCGATGACCGGCGTAAACGTATCTTCGATACGGCCATGGAAGACTTCATTCCCCGTCGTGACGACGCCGGCTTTCTTCTGGCCGAAGGGATGGACGTCGAGGAGCGGTGCCGGACCGGCTGCTTCCTGGGCAGCGGCCATCTTATCCTTCTTGATGA
Source organism: Megasphaera intestinihominis (assembly GCF_040096415.1). Lineage (NCBI taxonomy): Bacteria > Bacillati > Bacillota > Negativicutes > Veillonellales > Veillonellaceae > Megasphaera > Megasphaera intestinihominis. The sequence goes on along the minus strand of NZ_JBBMEU010000022.1, from coordinate 24,816 downwards.
CCAAGGGAATGATGCGCGTACCGGCCAGTTTATCGCCCTTGCGGACCGGGAAGCCGCCGTGGCGGGTGGCAATCATCATTTCGCCCAGGGAATTGACGGCTTTCAAGCCATCCCGGCGGATAGTCAGGACGCCGTCGCAGTCGGCGATGAGTTCGATTTTCCCTTCTTTCGGCGCACTGCCGTGCATATGAGCTCCCATGCAGATGTCGCGCAGGATGGCAGCGGCTTCATCTTCATGGAACAGGGTGTCATCTTTTTCCCAAATATAGACGTGGTCCTTGCCGACCGACAAGAGGACCGGAATATCTTCTTGGGTAATGACATGGCCCTTGCGGAAGACCGGGCCTTTGGTGACGCCGCGGATGATCTGCGTAATATCATGGCAGAGGACATGGCCGACAGCGTCTTCGGTTTTCATCATTTTCATACTTATCTATCCTTCCATTTTTTGTAATTTATGGAGTTCTTCATCATTGAACCATTGCCGGAACTGGCGGTCTGCCACGTCGTGCAGGGCCTCGTTCATCTCTTCATACCGTTCCAGGATGATTTCAGCCTGCTTGGTCAGGACGGACCGGCCGCCGTCTTTGCCGCCGACATAGCGGCGGATGAGGGGAAAGCCCCAGATTTCTTCGGCGTTGCGCATGACTGTCCAGGCCTTGGAGTACGACATGGCCATATCCCGGGCTGCGCCCTGCAGGGAACCATGACGGCGGACACCTTCCAGCAGTTCGGCCACGCCGGGCCCGAAGGCCCGCTTATCGCCCATGAGGCACAGGGTCACTTTGCAATGTAGTTTCTCTTCTGCCATGGAGCCACCTCCTTCAAGCGTTATTCGCGCTTACAAATAACGAATCTACTAAGCTCATTATACATGAAAATCTGTTAGCTGGCCATACTTTTTTTGTAACCCGTAGTGAAATCATCATCGCTTATGCAAATTATGATATAATACACGCATAACATACAAAAGGATGTGATAGGATGACAAAAATACTTCGCCCTTTATCGCTGGGACTGATTATCCTGGCCGGCGGCCGCAGTACCCGCATGGGCCGCGATAAAACGGCCCTCCCCTGGCGCGATACGGACCTGCTGACGGATCTGCTTCTGCGCAGCCAGGCTTATCCCTTTACAGAGCGCTTGCTTTCCATCAACCGTCCTTATGAATCGTCCCATTTACCCGCCAAATTAGCCCGCACAGTCCGCCTGGTCATAGACAATTATCCTGACTGCGGCCCCTTGGGCGGGATGGAGGCCGCCCTGTACAGCGGCCAGTGCGACTTCTATCTGGTCTTATCTGTCGACCTTCCCTTCTATGATTTTGCCCCCACCCCGGATTTGGTCAAATTACTCCGGCGCCAGCCCACCCTGCAGGCCATCATACCCAGGACGGAAAACGGCCAGGACCAGCCCCTGGCCGCCTTATACAGCCGTCAGCTCCTGCCAGCCATTACGGACCATCTGCAGAAGGGCAATTACCGCCTGCGCCATCTGTATCAAGACGTGCCGGCAGCCTATGTCGATGAAACCTTCCGTTCGGCCTTATATTTCAATATCAATACGCCTGAAGCCTATGAGGCTGCCAAAGGCCGCGACACCAACAGCCGCCGCCAGGTACCCGTCGTCACCCTGACGGCACCGAAATCAGGCGATGGCAAGACGACAGCCGCTGCGGCAGCCATTACGGAACTGACGCACCGCGGCTATCAGGTCGCCTATATCAAGAGCAGCCATCACACCGTGGCCCGCCGCAAGACCGGCTCCGATACGGACCGGGCCCGCAAAGCCGGTGCCGTTTCCGTCTGTCTCTGCGGTCCGGCAGATTATCCCATGGGAACGCGGAAAGAAGATTACATCCTGGCCCTGTCCCAGCAACAGCTGGCCGACCTGGTCCTCGTCGAAAGCCGCAGTCACGGTCCCTTTCCACAAATCGACGTGACCCAGGCCGATGACAACCAGCTGGTCAACAATATCTTATTCCTCACTGGCTACCGCTCGTCGGTGATATAAGCAGTTTGTTCTTTTCTGTCTTGCACCCTGCTAAAATAAGTCCTACACTGAGACTAGTAAAGCGTACCCCGTCCGTGGTATACTAAAAATCTCCAGTTTATGTAAAAGTGAGGTGTTCCTATGTGTGCCTATAAGAAAATCGACACGGTCTGTCCCTATTGTGGCACAGGCTGCGTCATCACCTGCACGGTCGACACGGAAAAAAACCAGGTCATCGAAGCCAAGGGCTCGCCGCGCGGTGTCAACAATGAAGGCCGGCTCTGTCTGAAAGGGCTGTACGGCTGGGACTATCTGAATGACCCTCAGATCCTGACCAAGCGTATCCGCCAGCCGATGATCCGCAAAAACGGCAAGGGCACGCCCCTCGTCGAAGTATCGTGGCAGGAAGCCATCGAATACGCAGCGGCCCGCCTCAAAGCCATCATCAAGGAATACGGCCCGGATGCCGTCATGGGCGCCGGTTCGGCCCGCGGTCCCGGCAATGAGGCCGCTTACATTACGCAAAAATTCATGCGCGCCGTCGTCGGCACGAACAACGTCGACCACTGCGCCCGCATTTGACACGCTCCATCGGTTACCGGACTCGGTGAGTCCGTCGGTGAAGGTGCCATGTCTTTCAGCGTTCCCGAACTCGAAGACGCAGAAGTCATCTTCGATATCGGTTATAACGCGCCGGTCTCGCATCCCCTCGTCGCCCGCCATATCGTCCGGGCCAAGAAGAAGGGCTGCAAGATCATCTGTGTCGATCCGCGCCTGACAGAAACGGGCCGCATCGCCACCATTTACCTGCCTATCAAGGGCGGCACGAACATGCTCTTCCTCAACGCCATGGCCCACGTCATGGTCACGGAGGACCTGGTCGACCACGATTTCATCGAAAAGCATACGACAGGCTTTGCCGACTATGCCAAAGAAGTGGCCCAGGATAAATACGCGCCCGAAGCCGTCGCCGCAGCGACCCACCTCGATCCCGACGATATCCACCGGGCAGCGCGCCTGTTCGCTTCGTCCAAACATACCATGACCCTCTGGGGCATGGGCATCACCCAGTTCTCACAGGGCGTCGAATGCGTCATCGCCTGCTCCAACCTGAGTCTCATGACCGGCAACTACGGCCATTACGCCACCGGCGTCGGCCCGGTCCGCGGCCAGAACAACGTCCAGGGGACCTGTGACATGGGCGTCCTGCCCAACCAGTATCCTGGCTATCAGGACGTCATGGACGATGAAATCCGCCATAAATTTGAAAAGGCCTGGGGCGTTTCCCTGCCATCCCACGTCGGCCTGCCCCTGACCTATGTGCCGGACAAAGTCCTGCGCGAACCGGACCCGAAGAAGCGGATCCACGCCTATTACATCATCGGCGAAGACCCGGCCCAGTCCGATCCGGACCTGCCGGAAATCCGCCGCACCCTGTCGGCTATCGACCTGGTCATCGTCCAGGACATCTTCTTCAACAAGACCTGCGAATATGCCGATGTCATCTTCCCGGCTACGGCCTGGGGCGAACACAATGCCGTATATACCTCCTGCGACCGCCGCTTCCAGCGCGTCCGCAAGCTCATCGAACCCCAGCCGGGCTGCAAGACGGACTGGGAAATCCTCTGCCTCATGGCAACGGCCATGGGCTATCCCATGCATTACGACAATACCGAACAGATTTGGGACGAAATGCGCTCCCTGTGCCCGAAATTCGCCGGTGCCAGCTATGAAAAGATGGTCGAGAACCACGGCGTCCAATGGCCCTGCACGGAAGACAGCCCGGATGATACGGGGACACAGTATCTCCACAAGGGCGCTCATTTTGCTACGGCCGACGGCAAAGGCCATTTCTACTACTACCCCTGGACGCCGGCCAAAGAGCTGGAAAGTCCCGAATACCCCCTGTCCCTGTCGACAGTCCGCGAAGTCGGCCACTATTCGGTCCGTACCATGACCGGCAACTGCCGCCTCCTGGCCGACCTGGCCGATGAACCGGGCTATATCCAGATGAATCCCGAAGACTGCCAGGAACTGGGCATTGCCAACGGCGACCTGGTCCGCGTCGTCTCCAAGCGGGGCCATACCATCACCCGCTGCCAGGAAACAGACCGCGTATCCAAAGGGGCGACGTACATGACCTATCAGTGGTGGGTCGGCGCCTGCAACGAATTGACGTCGGCCGCCCTGGACCCCAAGAGCCATACGCCGGAATTCAAATACTGTGCCTGCCGCGTCGAAAAAATCGACGACCAGAAACAGGCCGAACGCGATGTAAAAGCCCAGTATACCGCTATCCGCAGCCGCATGGGCATCGAAGTAAAGGAGGTGTAAACGATGTTTAAACACGTCAAGACGGACCCGGAACTGTGCATCGGCTGCAAGACCTGCATGGCCGCCTGTGTGGCCAGCCATACAGGCAAGGCCCTGTTTGCCCTCAAGCCCAAGAGCTTCGATTTCACGCCGCGGGTCCACGTCGTTTACACGTCGAAAGTCACCAAGGCCGTCCAATGCCAGCAGTGCCCGAAGCCGCGCTGTATGGAGGCCTGTCCGTTCCACTGCATTTCCCTGGGTCCCGACTCGGTCGTCATCGATGAAGAGGCCTGCCGGGGCTGCGGAAAATGTTCCCGCGCCTGTCCTTTCCAGGCCATCAACATGACCAAGATCTACCACGGCGATACCAAAGGCCGGCCCTTCCGCATCGTCGCCTACAAATGCGACCTCTGTGCCAATACGGAAACGGGGGAACCAGCCTGTATCCCGGCCTGCCCAACGGAAGCCCTGAGTCTCTTCGACCCGGCCGTCGTCGCGGCTCAGCGGGCTAAACTGAAAGCCCAAAAAGAAGCGGCCAAAACACAGGCAGCTTATGAAAAAGCATTGAAAAAAGGAAAGCCATAACTATGGAAATCGTCACAATTACCGAAGCAAGGCGCCGTCTCGACGGCGCCTTGCCTTCCTATGAAGCGAAAATAGAATATGTCACACCAAACCAGGCCCTGGGCCGCATCACAGCCCGGGACATTACGGCAGCCTGCGACTATCCGCCGTACCGTAAATCGCCCTTCGACGGCTATGCTATCCATAGCCATGACGGAAATGCCTATGAAGTCGTGGCGACCATCGGCGCCGGCATCGTCTATGACGGCCCTGTTGCAGCCGGCCAGGCCGTACGCCTCATGACGGGCTGCGCCGTCCCGGATGATTGCGATACCGTCGTCCCCCAGGAATACGTCGAACGCCAGGGAAATCATATACGAGTTACAGAAAGCATCCCGCCGGGCAGCAACATCATCCCCAAAGGCGAAGAGTGCCGTTCCGGCGCCGTCATCATCCCGGCCGGGACGAAGCTCACAGCCGGTGCCCTGTCCGTCGCCGTCGGCCTGGGAAATGAACGCCTTCCCGTTTACGCCAAAGCGAAGGTCCTCTTCCTGACGTCAGGACGGGAACTGGTCCTGCCCGGAGAAGTGCGGCACCATGGCCAGATTTACAACTCCAACGCCTATCTCTTCCAGCCCTTATTGGAACAGTACGGCGCAGAAGTCACCTTCTATCACGTATCGGACGGACCGGACCAGCTGGCTGATGAAATGGCAGCCGTCCGCCGCCTGGCCCGGGACAAGGACCTCATCGTCAGCACGGGCGGCGTCTCCGTCGGCCTCTATGACACGATGCCCCAGATTTACCAATCCCTCGGTGCCGTCCAACTTTACGACCGCATCACTATGCGGCCCGGTTCGGCTTCCTATGGCGGCGTCATTGAAACAGACGGCCGCCGGACGCTCATCCTCGGCCTGTCCGGCAATCCTTCGGCGTCGTTCAATGCCTTCCATCTCCTGGCCGTCCCCATCCTGCGCCGCCTCAACGGCGAAAGAAACAGCGAATTTCCCGTCGTCACCTGCCATTTAGGCGAAGCGATCTATAAGAAAAATCCTGTCGACCGCTTCGTCCAGGGCCGCCTGACCTACGAACAGGGCCAGCCCATATTCACACCCAATACGACACTGACGTCCAGTGCCCTGCTGGGCCTTGCCCACACCAACGCCCTGGCGTATATAAAAAAAGGAACGCCCCCGTTGCCAAAGGGCGCTCCCATTGAAGTAATATTCCTATAAAAAGGGCTTGTCGCACAGCGACAAGCCCTTGTTTGCACTGTAGGGGTCGCCACGTGGGCGACCCGTTAGAAATTGGGACGATTTTTTAGCAACCACTTCGGGAAATCATACATATCCCGAAGCGGGCTCGCCACGTGCGAGCCCTACATAAAAAAGCTGTCACACGAAGCCAAAATGCCTTCATGTGACACTTTTTTTATATTATAATAAAATCCGTTCTGGATGAGCAAATATTTTGAAAGAATCAGGCCGCAAGCCGCAGGCCAGGGTAATCTGGTACTGCTCCGCCAGGGACACGCCCAGACTCGTCGGCAAGGCCCGCGATGCCAGGAAGCGAACGCCCAGGCCATGGATCTTTTTGATGACCGATTGGGGAACGCGGCCGCTGAAGACCAGGACGGCCTGACTGACGTCGATGTGCTGTAATTCGACGAAGCCCCGCAGGCGGTCGAGGACATTGTGGCGGCCGATATCTTCCGTATAGACGAGGACTTCATCGCCTTGGACCAAGGCCCCTTCGTGGACGCCGTGCGAGGCGTGATGTGCCGTCGATAAGCTGTCCAAGAGACCTCCATAGGAACAGAGCTTCTCTGCCGTAATCGGCACAAAAGGCGGCTTTTCTACTGCCCGTGCCGTCCCGGTTTCCGTCGTGACCCAGGCCGCCCCATCGTGCAGGCAGACACCAGCCAGCTTGCGGCCAGCCGGTATTTTCTCTTCGGCCAGACAGTAACCCACAGCCAGGACATCGATATCTTCCGGCGAAGAAATGAGCGTACTGATGCGCTGCCCATCGAGATAGAGCGGCGTCATCACTTCGACGGCAATGGACTGCTTCTTAGCTGCTGCGCCTTGGTAATAGTCGATATAGGGCAGCTCCCGGCACGACGAAAAATGTAAGTCATTCTGATTCATCTTCACGAAAATTCCCCCTTCCCCATCCAGAGCAGGGCCGTCAGGACGGCGCCGCCGAGGCTGCGGGCCTTGTCGGAAATCGTAAAGCAATTCTCCCGTTCATCATCCCGCGGGTCGATGTCGGCTATCTTGAAGCCTTGCGGTACCTGATAGCCGTCACGGATCAGTCCCCGGACGAATCCCGTCAGCGACGCCAGAATCGGCGTCCCCATACATTCCGTCACAGCCATTCCAAAAGGGATGGGCTCTTCTGTCAGGACAGCCATGGGCTGTCCTTTTTTTACTTTATCGCCGATGTGGACCAATCCGTATACGAACCCGGCCTGCTGACTGTGGATGACGCGCTCTTTGCCGTAGCCGGCAATCAATCCGGGAATCCCCGTATTGGCGATAGCCGTGCCCTGCCAAATGATACGCCCCAGCTGGTGGCCCCGCTTGGTTTCAATGACGGCATCGACATCGACCCCGGCCGTAAATCCCGGCCCCAGGGCCACGGTATGACGTGCCATACGCCGGTTCGTCCCCAAGTTCTTCTTAGCCAGGATGGCATCGACGACGGCCCAGGGCTTCAGCGCCGCAATCGACGCCCCTTCCGGGTCCACCAGCAAGGGAATGGCCTCGCCTTCCCAGGCCTTCCGGACCTCGGCCAAAGACCGACAGCGGCAGCAAGTCAGATTCTCGACGGCAGCCGTCCCATCGTAGACGGCTTCACAGAGGGCCACCTGACGCCGGATAGCCGACGGCTTCTCCACTTCCAGCAGCAGCAGGCGGAACCCAGCCTCATACAAAGACTGGGCCACGCCCGTCGCCAGGTCCCCAGCCCCGCGGATAATGACCAATTTATCTTCCATAAGACCACCTTTCCACATCGAAACATCAAACATCCCTATTATAAGAGTGCTTGTCGCAAGACGTCAAGCACTCTTTAGTTGTTAGTGGCTAGCAGACGGCTTTAAATTTAAGGCCCTCTTCTACAAACTACAAACTCTGTACTACAAACTTTTATTTCTTTTTCTTCCGGCTATACGGCGTCCCTTCTAAGGGCAATGTTGTCTGGAACTGGCCGTTCCATTTATAGTAGGCTCCGGCTACGGCAGGTGCCGTCGGGATGGAGGTGATTTCGCCGACGCCGATGGCTCCGTAGGCTACGTCGACGCCTTCTTTTTCGATGGGAATGGCTTCGACGTCAGGGGCTTTATCGGCCCGGAACAGGCCCAGGGTCCCGAATTTGGCCGTCGGTTTACAGTGGTCCAACGGATATTGTTCCGTCAGAGCATAACCGCAGCCCATGACGGTGCCGCCTTCGATCTGGCCTTCCAGGCTCTTGCGGTTGACGACGCGGCCGACGTCGTGGGCGGCGACCATTTTGCGGATGGTACCGTCGTCATTGAGGATGCAGACGTGTGTGGCATAGCCGTAGGCGACGTGTGATACGGGATGAGGGACGTCAGCGCCCATCTTGTCGGTCTTGCCCAGGTATTCGCCGATGTATTCCCGACCGTTGAGGACATCTAAGTCGCTACGGTTGAAGCGGACGGCGGCCGTAGCGGGCGATTCTTTTTCTACCGTTACGCCTTCCAGGTAGTTGCTGGCATGGCTCGTTTCTTCATAAGGCAGGCCCTTGGCGGCAAAGAGGTCGCGCCGCAGCTGGACGGCGGCTCGCCGGGCCGCTTCCCCGGTCAACGTCGTCTGCCGCGAACCCGACGTCGTACCGGCATCGGGTGAGGTCGCCGTATTGGGCATATGCCATTTGATATCTTCAATGGGAAGACCTGCAGCCTGGGATACCATCTGGACCAGGACCGTGCCGACGCCCTGGCCGATGCAGGATGCCGACGAGTAAATGTGTACCCTGTCGTCTTTGACGACCAGACGGCAGCGGCCATAGTCGGGCAGGCCGACGCCGACGCCGGAATTCTTCAAGGCACAGGCAATGCCGACATAAGGCCCGCTGTGATAGTACGCCTCTTTGACGGCATCCAGCGTTTCGGCCAAGCCTGTCGACGGGTCGGCAATCTGGCCATTGGGCAGGATGTCACCGGGCCGGATGGCATTGCGATATCGGATTTCCCACGGGTCGATGCCGACCAGTTCAGCCAGTTTATTTAAGTTTAATTCCGTGGCAAAAATGGTCTGAGTGACGCCAAATCCGCGGAAGGCTCCGGCTGGTGGATTGTTAGTGTAAACGGCTGTCCCGTCGATGTCGATGGTCTGGTAGTTATAAGGCCCTGCCGCATGGGTACAGGCGCGCTGGAGAACGGGTCCGCCCAGGGAGGCATAGGCCCCGTTGTCGGTGACGGCGACGAGCTTCATAGCCGTCAGTTTCCCAGTTTCATCGCAGGCCGTCGTCATGTCCATGCTGAACTGATGGCGCTTGGGATGGATGAGGATGCTTTCCTGGCGCGTCAACTTCACTTTACATATCCGTTTACATACATAGGCGACGAGGGCAGCCAAATGCTGGACCGTCACGTCTTCCCGGCCGCCGAAGCCGCCGCCGACGAAGCAGTTCTCGACGATGACTTTTTCTTCCGGCAGGCCCAGCATGAGTGCCGTTTCCCGGCGCGTATCATAAATGCCCTGGTCCGACGAATAAACGAAGACGCCGTCATCAAAGGGCATGGCGACGGCACATTCCGGTTCCAGGAAGGCGTGTTCCGTCCATGGCGTTTCAAAGTGGTGCGTCACCTTATACTTCGAGGCGGCAATGACGGCATCAGCGTCGCCGCGGACCAGGTGTTCATGGGCCAGGACGTTCGTACCAGCCGACGGGTGTACCAGCGGCGCCCCTTCTTTCAGGGCGTCGGCTGCACAGGTCAGGGCCGGCAGTTCTTCATATTCGATATCGACGAGCTTCTTAGCCTGTTCCAGGATTTCCGGCGTTTCCGCAGCCACCAGGGCGATGGCGTCGCCCAGGAAGTGCGTCGTCGAGCCGACGGGGATGAGCGTATCCCAATCGGTCTTCAAATGGCCGACTTTGACGGACCCGGGGATATCGTCTGCCGTCAGGACGCAGACGACACCGGGCAGGGCCTTGGCCTTTTCCGCATGGATGGCCTTGACGACAGCCCGCGGATAAGCGCTGCGGATGGCACTGCCGTAACACATGCCGGGCAGGTCGACGGCGTCCAAATCATCTGTATATCTGCCGACGCCCAGGACTTTGGCCTTGACGTTGACGCGCTGGCAGGGAGCGCCGACGCCGCGGTAGCCGCCGCGGACGGGAAGAGGCTGGTCCGTGCGCAGCAAATCTGCTGCCATAGCGATGGCGTCGATGATTTTCTTATAACCCGTACAACGGCAGATATTATTACGGATGGCCGCGGCGATTTCCAGCCGCGACGGCGCCGGGTTGGCGTCGATGAGGGCCTTGCCGCACATGACCATGCCGGGGATGCAGAAGCCGCACTGGACGGCGCCGGCTTCGCCAAAGGCGTAGACGAAGACGTCTTTTTCCCGCTTGGACAGCCCTTCGACGGTCAACACGTGTTTACCAGCCATGCGGCTGACCTTTTGGACACATGTCTTGGTCGCCTTGCCGTCGATGACGACCGTACAGGTTCCGCAGGCCCCTTCACTGCAGCCATCCTTGACGGATTTCAGGCGCAGGTCATTGCGCAGGACGTCGATGAGCTTGCGTTCTCCATCGGCTTCTATTTCACGGCCGTTTACCCATAGTTTACATAATTCACTCATAATGCCACCTTCCTATAATCAAGATTATCTTTTATCGCGGAATCGATACAACAAGGTTCCATAGCCGCGTTTTCCACAGAATTGATTGTCTTTGGCGATGATTTCGCCGCGGAGCATGGTCAGGCGGATCGTCGCCTGGACCGTCATGCCTTCATAGGGCGAATAGCCGCAGGTCGTGTGCAGGTTCTCCCTGGCAAAGGTCCGCGTCCCTTTCGGATCGATGAGGACGATGTCGGCATCGCTGCCGGGCAGCAGCGTCCCTTTGCGCGGATAGAGGCCAAAGATTTTGGCCACATTGGCACTGGTCACCTGGACGAAGCGCTCCAGGGTCAGCCGGCCTTTCAGGACGCCTTCACTGAACAGCAGGGGCATCCGTTCTTCGACGCCGGATACGCCGCCGGGACAGTTCCGGAAATCGCTGACATTCTCCTGTTTTTCAGCTATCGTAAAGGGGCAGTGGTCCGTCGCTACGGTCTGAATCGTCCCGTCGGCCAGGGCCTGCCACAGGGCCTGGTTGTCTTCGGCTTTCCGCAGCGGCGGCGCCAGCATGTATTTAATGCCTTCCATAGGGCCGCCGTGACGGAATTTCTCTTCTGTCAGCAATAAGTATTGCGGACACGTTTCACTGTAAATATGACGCTGGCCTTGGCGCCGGGCCAGGCGCAGCTGGTCCAGGCTCTCATGGGCCGACGTGTGGACGATATAGACCGGCGCATCGCCACAAGCCCGGGCTGCCGCCAGGACACGGCTCACGGCTGCGGCTTCGGCCACGTTGGGCCGCGTCTTCGCTTGGCCGATGGGCTGCAGGTCCTGCGGTCCCAGGGCATCCCGCAGGGCGTTGGTAATGCCGTCGCTTTCGGCATGGACCGTGAGCAGGCCGCCATGCTTCTTGATGACCGGCAGGAGCTGCATCAGTTTCTTCTCGCCGACGGGATAGCCATACGTCGTATAGGCTTTGAAACTGGGAAAACCTTCGTCGATGAGCTGGCCCAATTCCTGCAGGACCTGGTCGTCGACATGCTGGATGACGCCATGGAAGCTGTAGTCGACCGGGCAGGGCACGGCCAGTTTCCGGTACCGTTCAAAGGGATAGCGCAGGGAACAGCCGGCCGGGCCAAAGGCCATATGATCCAGGATGGTCGTCGTGCCGCCGCAGGCCGCTGCCACGCCACCGCTGTAAAAGTCATCGCACGCGCGGTACTGCGGCGACTGCTGCAGGTCCATATGGGTGTGGGCATCGATGCCGCCAGGGCAGACATAGAGGCCGTCGGCGTCGATGACCTGTTCATGACCGCTGTGCACAGCCTGTCCCAAGGCCTGGATTTTTCCCTCACGGACGGTAACGTCGGCCCGGAAATGTTCCCCTTCCAGGCAGACCGTCCCGTTTTTGATGACGTAATCCATGGTTTTCCCTTCTTTCTCTATTCAATCAGCAGGTAATCGTAATCGCGGCAGACCGTTTCCATGAAGGTCCGCAGGTCTTCCGGGATTGCTTCATCAGCCGTCCCTAAAGTCGTCGTCCGGATTTCTCCATCCAGGCGGACTTTGCAGAAGCCGCTGGCCTTGTCGAGGACGGCAAAGCCCGAATTATCGCTGTGGTCTAAATCGTCTTCATTAGCGAAGAGTGTAAACTTATCTACATACGGCGCACCGCCCCAGGGACAGAAGGTCCGGCAGTTGCCACATTCGTTACACATGTAGTCAATATGCAGAATCTGAGCCTGCATATGGCCCGGTACCTGGATGGCTGTATTGGCCCGATTGGGGCAGACTTCCGTACAGACTTCGCAGACGCTGTCACAATGGAGGCAGCGGCCGTCACAGCCTGTTTCCGGTGCCGTCTCCAGAATACCCCGCTTCGAGTAAACGTCGTTTACATCAGCTGGAATCAGGGTATCGACACTGGCCATCTGGCCTAAAATGCCTTCCGCCGCCCGCTTGCCGTCGGCAATACATTCGACGACGGATGTCGTCTTGCCGTAATGGCCATCGCCGATGACGGTCAGGCCTTCGATGGCGCCGGCCAGGGTGTCACCGATTTTCCCTTTGACGCCGCAGGCCGCCAGGATGATGTCATAGCCCTGCAATTCGTCGAGCGAGGCGATGGCCCTGCCGACGACGAGATGGACACCCATCTTTTCGATGAGGGCTACATCCTTGTCGATGGCTTCTGGTGAAATCTGCCCTTTCTTTTCACACAAGAAGGTCCGCACCAGGCCGCCAGGTTCGTCGTTCTTATCGAAGACGGTCACATCCAGGCCGCCGCGGGCCAGGAAATAAGCCGCCGACAGTCCGGCCGGACCGGCGCCGATGACAGCCGCTTTTCTCCCATTGGACGGCGTGGCCTGCAAAGTCGTCATGACGCTGGCATAGCCTTTTTCAGCAGCTATCAGCTTATTGCGCCGGATTTCAACAGGGGCATCACAGAAATTGCGCGTACAGCTGTTCATACAGGTATGGTAGCAGACGGTCCCCGTCGTAAAGGGCAGGGGATTCTTTTCCAGAATAATCTGCAGGGCCTGGTCATATTTCCCGGCGGCGACGAGGTCCATATAGGCCGGGATATCCTGATGGATGGGGCAAGTCTGGCTGCACGGTGCCATGAAGCAGTCCATCAAGGGCAGTGCCTGGTCGTTCTTGCGCTGCTGGGCCTTCGGGTCCAGACGGGCATAGTGGGCATCATCTTGAGCCTTAGCCAGCAAGTCATCCAGGGCCTTGACGTTTACACGAGTAAACGCCTGTCCACGCTGACCTTCAAAACACTGTGCCAGCTGGGCAAAGCGTTCATAGCCACCGGGCTTGAGCAGCGTCGTCGCCACCGTGACCGGCCAGATGCCGGCCCGGACGATATTCTTGATGTTGTGGGCATCGGCACCGCCGCTGTAAGAAATACGCAGGCTGCCGTCAAAGGCTTCACTCAGCTTCTTGGCCACATTCATGGACAGGAAAAAGAGGGGCTTGCCGGACATATACATTTCCGTCCCCGGCAATTCATGGCGCGTAATGTCGACGGGGAAGGTATTGGTCAGTTTGACGCCGAACAACAGGCCTTCCTCTTTACCCGCTTCCTGCAGCCCCTTGAGCATGGGTACGGCATCACGGTACTGTAAATCCGCCTTGAAATGGCTGTCATCGAAGACCATATGGCCATAGCCCAGGTCATCCATGCATTTCCGGACGAAGTCATAGCCCAGTAAGGTCGGGTTGCATTTGACGAAGGTATTGAGGTGTTTTTCTTTCAGTAAATAGCGGGCAATCCGTTCGATTTCATCGGGCGGACAGCCGTGCATGGTCGAGACCGTGACAGAGTTGCAGATTTCTGCCGGAATGGCTTCGACGTCTTCCCGACGGAGTTTCTGGAACCGGTCCAGATGGGCCAGGAGCCAGGCTTTGCACTCGGCAAAGATAGCCGTATGGGATGCGTCTTTCAGATTTTCGATGAACGAATCGATTTTTGCCGTCTGTATCCCTGCCAGGTCGTAGCCGACGGACATGTTGAACTGCATCCCGTCCGGACTTCCTAAGCCGTATTCGACGGCCATGACGTGGACCAGGAACCAGGCCTTGACGTATTCTTCCAGGGCCTTGGGGACGGTCAGTTCCGTCGACCATTCGACATTGTAACATTCATCGTCGGCCTTGATGCAGGGTTTGGGAACGGGCAGGTCTTCGCCGTCGATTTTCTGGACCGTCTTCAGTTCAAAGAAGCGCGCTCCCGCCGCATAGCCGGCAGCGATATTCTGGGCCAGCTGGGTATGGGGACCGGCAGCCGGGCCAAAGGGCATTTCCAGCGGTCTGTCAAAGATAGTATATGTCCGATTCGGGTCGGCCTGTAGGCGATGGTGGACGCCAAAGATCGTCCCTGACGGCGCTTCGGTCAGGACCCAGTTCATCAATTTTCCAAAGGGAATGGATGTCATGCGATCACTCATGATAGATTCCTCCTTATAAGTATCCATTAATGCGTCCGGCCAGGGTCGCTGCGCCTTCGCGGATTTTAGCCATCAGGGCTTCTTCATCGACACCGGTGAGCTGGCGGTTTTCCATGAGGACTTTGCCATTGGCAATAGTCGTGACGACATCGTGGCCGCTCATGCCGAATAAGATGTGACTGTTGATGTTTTCTTCATTCATCGGCGTCGGAGCAATGTAATCCATGACGATGACGTCGGCTGCAGCCCCTTCTGCCAGTACGCCTAAGGGCTTCTTGAAATAGCGGTTGGCCATGGCTGCGTTGTTATAGAACAGCATCTGCGGTACTTCAGCCCAGGCGGCTGTAGCGTCGCAGAGATGGTGTTTGTGCAGGATATTGGCGACTTTATAGGACTCAATCATATCGTGCGTATAGCCATCGGTCCCCAAGCCGGTCAGGATACCGCGGTGGACCATGTCCATCGTCGGCGGGCAGCCACAGGCATTGCCCATGTTCGATTCCGGATTGTGGACGACCATGGTATCTGTCGCCTTGATGAGGTCCATTTCGTGGGGATTGACGTGGATGCAGTGGCCGAGCAGGGTCTTGGGCCCTAAGATATTCCAGTCATAAAGGCGGTCGATAATGCGTTTACCGTGTTTCTTCAGACAATCCTGCAAGTCTTCGATGCCTTCGGCGACGTGGATGTGGTAACCCACGCCGTCCGGTTTATGTTCGGCTGCCAGGGCCATCGTTTTGTCGCTGATGGTAAATTGGGCATGCATGCCCATCATGCCGGCAATCATGTCCGTCGTGTCGGCCTGAGCGTGGCGGATCCAGGCTTCATTTTCCAGGACTGCCTGGCAAGCTTTATCCTGACCGTCGCGGTCGGAGACTTCGTAGCACAGACACGAGCGGACGCCCAGTTCCTGCGCTGCCTGGCCGATGGCAAAGAGGCTGTCCTTGATTTCACCAAAACTGGCGTGATGGTCGAAGACTGTCGTCACGCCGTTCTTGATACATTCGACATACGTTTCCATGGCGCTCAAATAAGTCAGGTCGTTGGTCAAGTGACGGTCGATGTTCCACCACAGGCCGTCGAGGATGTCCAGGAAGCCCTTGGGCGCATAGCCGTCGATATTCATACCCCTGGCCATGGCGCTGTAAATATGCTCGTGAACGTTGATGAAAGCCGGCATGATGACACCGCCTTTGGCATCGATAAAAGCGGCGTCTGGATAGGCTCGGCGGATTTCTGCCGTCTGGCCGACGCGGCAGATTGTCGTGCCGTCTATGGCTACGGCGCCATCAGGGAAATATTGATTCTTCGCGTCGCGGGTAACGACGTGACCGTTTCCGACGATTAACATAAGTATACCTCCTCTATGCTATACAAATCATAAATCATAAGATTTCTTGCAGTTAATGCATGTTATTTGTGTCATTCTCGTATCTATCTTAATAGTAACCCGTTCCGCCTTACCTGTCAATTTTTTTTTAGTCTAAAAATTTTTTATTATCTTTTTGTTATAGCCTGTAATGGAAAGATGTTTTTTCGACATACCTTTTTTCACCAAGGGCGTTGATTTATCCCGAAAATATGCTATAGTAACAGTACCTAAAAAATTTTTAGCAGATAAGCTAATAATCTGTTTTTGATATGAGAAAGAGGTGCCCCTTATGTTAGACGACGTCGTCCTCAACTTCTTGCGTCACTTAGCCAAAGGCCTGGCAGACCAATTCGGCCCGAACTGTGAAATCGTCATCCACGACTTGAGCGATAATTATAAGGAAAATTCCATCGTCGCCATCGAAAATGGCCACGTCACCAACCGCAAAGTAGGCGATGGCCCGTCTATGGCCGTCCTCGACGCCCTGCGCAGCGATCCCGACAAGCTCCAGGACCATACGAGTTACCTGACCAAGACCAAAGACGGCCGCATCCTCAAGTCGACGACCATTTACATCCGCAATGAACAGCAAAAAGTCATCGGCATCTTCTCCATCAACTATGACATTACCGAACTGATGATGGTCGAAAATGCCATCAAGCCGCTCATCTCGGTCACGTCCAAGGAAGATAAGGTCAGCCGCATCCCGCAGAATGTCACGGACCTCCTCAACGACCTCATCGACGAATCGACGCGTCAGGTCGGCAAACCCGTCCCCCTCATGACACGGGAAGACAAGATCAAAGCCATCAAATTCCTCAACGACCGCGGGGCCCTGCTGATCACCAAGGCCGGCGACAAAATCTCCAAACACTTCGGCATCTCCAAATATACCCTGTACAGCTACATCGACAGCGGAGAAGAGTGAGATTAAGGGGCTATCGCACGAAGGCTTCTATCATCATGCAAGATTCCTTTCTCTTTATCGTTTATAGTACGGAGTTTGTAGTTTGTAGAAGCTGACTTTAAATTTAAAAGCCTTCACTAAAAACTACAAACTGCAAACTTAATACTCAAAAAAGGGCTTGTTGCACATGCGACAAGCCCTTTTTCTATGCCCAAATGTAACAGTTCTCTTTCTGTCATTGCAAAAAAAGTGTAGATACCTAACAAATTTTTAGCTCTTTTCTATTGCAAATCTGTAAGGTCATGTTATACTCTAGGTATACAAAAACTTTTAGATTTACTAAAATATTTTTTTCAGTTTATCTTTAGGAGGTACGGATATGAAGAAAGATATGAAATGGGCTATGAACCATCTGCCCAAATCAGATGATAAAAATTTGCCGATCATGTCCCTCAGCGAAGTCGCCAAGGCCCGGACATTCCACCAGAGTTTCCCGCAATACAGCGAAACGCCGCTGACCCGGCTCACGCAGATGGCCCGCTACCTGGGCGTCGGTTCGATTTTCGTCAAAGATGAATCGTACCGCTTCGGCCTCAATGCCTTCAAAGTCCTGGGCGGTTCCTATTCCATGGCCAAGTACATCGCCAAGGAAACGCACCGCGATGTATCGGACATGCCTTATGACGTCCTGACGTCAGATGAGCTCCGCCAGGAATTCGGCCAGGCAACCTTCTTCACGGCAACCGACGGCAACCACGGCCGCGGCGTCGCCTGGGCCGCCCAGAAGCTGGGCCAGAAAGCCGTCGTCCACATGCCGAAAGGCACGACCCAGACGCGGCTGGAAAACATCAAGAAACTCGGCGCCGACGTCGACATCCTCGACCTCAATTACGACGATTGCGTCCGCCAGGCAGCCAAAGAAGCCGCCGCTACGCCGCACGGCGTCATGGTCCAGGACACGGCCTGGGACGGCTATGAAGAAATCCCGTCGTGGATCATGCAGGGCTACGGCACGATGGCCATGGAAGCTGGCGAACAGCTGAAGGCCCGGGGCATCGAACGGCCGACGCACATCTTCGTCCAGGCCGGTGTCGGGTCCCTGGCCGGTGCCGTCGTCGGTTACTTCGCCAACCTCTATAAAGACAATCCGCCGAAATTCATCGTCGTCGAAGCATCGGCCGCAGCCTGTCTGTATAAAGGTGCCGCAGCCGGTGACGGCAAGCCCCGCATGGTCGGCGGTGACCTGGATACCATCATGGCCGGCCTGGCCTGCGGCGAACCGAACACGATTTCCTGGGACATCCTCAAGAACCATGTGACGACCTTCATCGCAGCCGATGACCCCATCACGGTCCGCGGTATGCGTATGCTGGCAGCGCCCCTCAAAGGAGATGCGCCCATCGTATCCGGTGAATCCGGTGCCGTCCCCTTCGGCACCCTGGCTACAATCATGTTATCCGATGAATGTAAGGACCTGCGCGCTGAACTCGGCCTCGACGACCATTCACAGGTCCTGGTCTTCTCGACAGAAGGCGACACGGACCCGGAACGCTATAAGAATATCGTCTGGCGCGGTTTGAATAAGTAAAACATTATATAAGATATAGGAGTGATTTTCATGACAGTACCGTACGAAAAAATCAAAGAAGCCGCCAAAGGCTATGAACAGGATATGACCCGTTTCCTGCAGGACATCGTTAAATTCCCCGGTGAAAGCTGCGGCGAAAAGGAACATATCGACCGCATTGCCGAAGAAATGCGCAAACTCGATTTCGATAAAGTGGAAATCGACCCCATGGGCAACGTCCTGGGCTACATGGGCACCGGCAAGACCCTCATCGGCTTCGACGCCCACATCGACACCGTCGGCATCGGCAACAAGGCCAACTGGGATTTCGATCCCTACGAAGGCTTTGAATCGGAAACGGAAATCGGCGGCCGCGGCACGTCGGATCAGCTCGGCGGCATCGTTTCTGCCGTCTACGGCGCCCGCATCATGAAGGACCTGGGCCTCCTATCCGACAAGTACACCGTCCTGGTCACCGGTACGGTCCAGGAAGAAGACTGCGACGGCCTCTGCTGGCAGTACATCATCAACGAAGACAAGGTCCGTCCGGAATTCGTCGTCTCCACGGAACCGACAGACGGCGGCATCTACCGCGGCCAGCGCGGCCGCATGGAAATCCGCATCGACGTCCAGGGTGTATCCTGCCACGGCAGCGCACCCGAACGCGGTGATAACGCCATTTACAAGATGGCCGATATCCTCCAGGACGTGCGGGCCCTCAACGAAAATGACGCAGCCGACACGACGGAAATCAAAGGCCTGGTCAAGATGCTCGACAAGAAATACAATCCCGAATGGGAAGAAGCCAACTTTCTCGGCCGCGGTACAGTCACGTGCTCCCAGATTTTCTATACCTCGCCGAGCCGCTGCGCCGTCGCCGATTCCTGTGCCGTCTCCCTGGACCGCCGCATGACGGCCGGCGAAACGTGGCAGAGCTGCCTCGATGAAATCCGGGCTCTGCCGAGCGTCCAGAAGTACGGCGACGATGTCAAAGTCAGCATGTATGAATACGCCCGCCCGAGCTACACCGACCTGACCTATCCCATCGAATGTTACTTCCCGACATGGGTCATCCCGAAAGACCACAAAGTCACCAAAGCCCTGGAAGAAGCCTATACCTCCCTCTTCGGCGACAGCCGCATCGGCACTGCCGAAGCGGAAGCCATGCGTAAAGCCCGCCCCCTGACGGATAAATGGACCTTCTCGACTAACGGCGTTTCCATCATGGGCCGCAACGGCATCCCCGTCATCGGCTTCGGCCCCGGCGCAGAAGCCCAGGCCCATGCACCGAACGAAAAGACATGGAAACAGGACCTCGTCACCTGTGCCGCCGTCTATGCCGCATTACCTTCTGTATACACCGATAAATGATCACATCCCATAACGATTAAAAGGAGACTGCCCTATGAAAACCTTACAGGACTACATCGATAAATTAAATGCCCTCAATTTCAAAGACATGTATGAAAACGACTTTTTCCTCACCTGGGACAAGACCGATGACGAACTGGAAGCCATCTGGGTCCTAGCCGACGCCCTCCGCTTCATGCGGGAACACAATATTTCCACAAAGATTTTTGAAAGCGGCTTAGGCATTTCCATCTTCCGCGATAATTCGACGCGGACCCGTTTTTCCTTCGCCTCGGCCTGCAATCTCTTAGGCCTGCAGGTCCAGGACCTGGACGAAAAGAAGAGCCAGATTGCCCACGGCGAAACGGTCCGGGAAACGGCCAACATGATCTCCTTCATGGCCGACGTCATCGGCATCCGCGACGACATGTACATCGGCAAAGGTCATGCCTACCAGAAAGAAGTCGTCGATTCCGTCACGCAGGGCTATAAAGACGGCATCCTCGAACAGAAACCGACGCTGGTCAACCTCCAGTGCGACATCGACCATCCGACTCAGTGTATGGCCGACGCGGCCCACATCATCCACGAAATGGGCGGCCTGGAAAACCTGAAGGGCAAAAAAATCGCCATGACCTGGGCTTACTCCCCGTCCTATGGCAAACCCCTCTCGGTCCCGCAGGGCGTCATCGGCCTCATGACCCGTCTGGGCATGGACGTCGTCCTGGCTCATCCCGAAGGCTATGAAGTCATGCCGGACGTCGTCGACGTCGCCAAAAAGAACGCCGAAAAATCGGGCGGCTCCTTCCGCATCACCCACGACATGGCCGACGCCTTCAAAGACGCCGACGTCGTCTATCCCAAGAGCTGGGCTCCCTTTGCAGCCATGGAAAAGCGGACTAACCTCTACGCCGCTGGCGACCAGGCCGGCATCGACGCCCTGGAACAGGAACTCTTAGCCCAGAACGCGCAGCATAAAGACTGGTGCTGTACAGAAGAATTGATGAAGACCACGAAAGACGGCAAAGCTATGTATCTCCACTGCCTGCCGGCCGACATCAACGGCGTCAGCTGTGAAGACGGCGAAGTCGAAGCCTCTGTCTTTGACCGCTATCGCGATTCCCTCTATAAAGAAGCCAGCTACAAACCCTATGTCATCGCCGCCATGATCATGCTGGCCAAATGCCAGGATCCGGCTCAGACCCTGAAAGCCTTAGAAGAACGCGGCATTCTGCGCAAAATGAAATAATTTGACCGCCAAAGGTGCCGGTCCTCCGGACCGGTGCCTTTTTCATCTCCCTGCCATGCGTTTTACTCATCATTTATAAAACTTTTTCACACATAAAAGGAGATTTATCATGACCGAGAAAAAGAAACGTATCGTCATTGCCCTCGGCGGCAACGCCCTGGGAAATACACTGCACGAACAGATGCTGGCCGTCAAGACGACAGCCAAAGCCATCGTCGACCTCATCCAGGAAGGCTGTGAAGTCATCGTCGCCCACGGCAACGGCCCGCAGGTCGGCATGATCAACCACGCCATGGCCGCCCTGAGCCGGGAAGACCCGAACCAGCCCAACACGCCGCTGTCGGTCTGTGTCGCCATGAGCCAGGCTTACATCGGCTATGACCTGCAGAATGCCCTGCGCGAAGAAATGTACAACCGCGACATCTTCGACATCCCCGTCGCCACCATGGTCACTCAGGTCCGCGTCGACCCGGAAGACCCGGCATTCAAGAACCCGTCGAAGCCCATCGGCCATTTCATGACCAAGGAACAGGCGGAATACGCTGCCAAAGAATACGGCTACATCGTCAAGGAAGATGCCGGCCGGGGCTGGCGCCGCGTCGTCGCCTCGCCGCTACCCCAGGAAATCATTGAAATCGGCGCCATCCAAACCCTCGTCGATTCCGGCCAGCTGGTCATCGCCTGCGGTGGCGGCGGCATCCCCGTCATGCGCCACGGCAACCACCTCAAAGGGGCCAGTGCCGTCATCGACAAGGATTTTGCCAGCGAACGCCTGGCCGAAGACCTCCACGCCGACTACCTCATCATCCTGACAGCCGTGGAAAAAGTCGCCATCCATTTTGGCCAGGCAGACGAACAGTGGCTGTCGGAAATGACGACCGACCAAGCCCGGCAATATATGGCTCAAAATGAATTCGCTCCCGGCTCGATGCTGCCCAAAGTCCAGGCTGCCGTCAAATTCGCCGAATCCCGTCCCGGCCGGACAGCCTTGATCACACTGCTCCAAAAAGCCAAAGAAGGCATCCTCGGAAAGACGGGGACCCGCATTTACCGGGGCGCAAGGATCTGACTGATTCCCTGTTGCACGTAATGGATGAATTTCTTGACTGCCGGTGATGCCCCATCCCGGCTGGGAATGGCAATGCCAATGGTAATCGTATGGGGCGGATCCATGGGAAGGATAGCCACGCGGCCCTGCCACTGTGCCGTCATGAGGCGATTGTTCATACTGACACCCAGGCCGGCTTCGACCATGCGATAGGTCGTATAGTTATCGATGGCCGTATATCGCGTTTCATAAGAAATATGTTCTTCCTTAAGGATCCGGACGACATCCGTATCCTGCTGCGGCAGTGGTTCAATAAAAGATTCATGACACAACTGCTTCAACGGGTATACCTCGGCTCGTGCCAAGGGATGATTTTCCGGAAGCCACATGACCATTTCATCTTCACATAAGGGAATCCAGTCTCCGGAAAAAGGGCGCCACGTCGTGATACAACAATCGAAGCGCCCTTCTTCCAATCCATCGTACATCACTTTATTGGCGCATTCCTCGATGTGGACGTGGACTGCCGGATAGGCCTGCTGGAAAGCCTGTATGATCTGCGGCAGCCAGTTGGCGGCTACACTGAAATAAGAGCCAATGTAAATATCCCCGGCCGTCAATCCCCGGATCTGGGCACTGTACTGCAACAAAGCATCTTCATCACGGATGAGGCGGCGCAGATAAGGGAGCACTGCCTGCCCTTCACGGGTCAGATAAATGCCTTGTGCCGTCCGCCCCAGCAGGGGAAAGCCGATTTCTTTTTCCAGCGATGCAATGGACCGCATGACGCCAGACGGGGTATATCCCAATCGTTCGGCAGCTGAAGAAAAACTGCCCGCCTGGATGACTTGCAGCAAGAGCCTGCATTTTTCCGTATTCATATCTATCACCTTTGCTTTTTTATCAAAACTATATATATTATTTTGCTATTCTCTCCATACTGCTTTTATCGTATCATAAAAGCAAGAAAAAAGTAAGGAGGGACTTTTTCATGAAACAAAGAAATGCAGAAATACTGCTCATCATCGTCATCGCTTCGCGCAGCATTTCCTATCTCCTGTCGAAAATCGGACTGAACGGGATACCGCCTTTAGAATTACTGGCAATCCGCTTCGCCCTGACGACACTTATCCTGCTGCTGCTCTTTCACCGCCGCCTCCCGCTGTTGACGCGCCAGCTATGGAAGGCTGCCGGCCTCTTAGGGACCTTCCTCTTCGCCTGCATGGCCTGTGAACTCATCAGCCTGACGACGATTCCCTCGTCGACAGCGGCCTTCCTGGAAAATACATCCGCCGTCTGGGTCCTGATCCTAATGGCCGTCGTCAGCCACCATTGGCCGGGAAAGCAAGTCCTGACGGCTACGAGCCTGCTCCTCATCGGCATCGCCTGTCTTACCCTGCAAGGCGCCGTTTTCCATCTGGCACCGGGAGAAATCATCTGCCTGACCGGTTCCGTCTTCTACGCCCTTTGGATCTGCCTGACCGCCCGCCTGGCCCGGCAGTACGACCCATTGCTGCTGGGGATCTTGCAAATGGGATTCCTCGCCGTGTACAGTACAGCAGGCATGGTCTTATTTGAAAGCCCGGCCGTTCCTGCCGATACGACGACGTGGGGTGCCATCCTGGCCCTGGTCTTCATCTGTTCCGTCTTTGGCTTCACCTTCCAGCCCGTCGCCCAAAAGTATACCAGCGCCGAAAAAGCCGGCCTGTTTACAGCACTGAACCCGCTCATCGCCGCCGTCCTGGGCGTCATTTTCCTGGGCGAAACCTTTACGCCCGTCCAATTAGCCGGAGCCATCTGTATCCTCCTGGGCATCATCATCGTCCAGCTTCCCGAAAAATATCGCTGCAAAACGCATAGCTGTCAAAATGGATGACACCTGCCTTGACAAAACACCTCCGCCCGGCCTATGCTGAATGCGGAGGTGTCTTTATGAAAAAAAATCGTCTTATCGCAGCCGGACTCTTAGGCCTATTGTGGCTTCCCGGCCTGGCACTGGGCCAAGAAGAGGATGTACAACAAGCCAAGCCAGCAACGGTATGGCAGGACCTGTATTACAGTCGCCAAGAAAAAAAAGACCTCATCATCAGTGCTGATGACAAAGTCCCTCATTCGATCGCAGTTAGCAGACGGTCCACCGGACCGCTTTCGTAGGGGACATCCTGTAAGCCTTTTGGGCCCGTCAGGTGCCGACCAGCAGGAGGCGCAGGACGGCTGCCAAAACGGACAGCTGTGGCTAGGCGTCCCGTTGTGAGAATCCCGCGAAATGCTGTTCGGAGAAAACGCCATTCGCAGGCCGCAGTTCGCAAAACCATGCCTCATGGACCTGTTATGTATATCACCATTTATTCGCGGCGGGCCGCCCAAGGCTCCCTTTATAGGGGAGCTGACCGCTAAAGGCGGTCTGAGAGGTTAAAGATCGGCCCCTACGCAGGCCCCGGTCGGGGCGTTTTTACGAGCTGAGGGTTACTCGAAGCGATGTTGTTAGTTTGAGTTTATCGCTGCGCAGCCGCATCGTAGGGGCGCCACGTGGGGCGCCCGCTACGCGCTGAGGGTTTCCCGAAGCGTCGTTGTCAGTTTGAGTCTGTCGCGGCGGAACGCCGCATCTGAGTCCGAGCCCGTCATGTATGGCGTGTACATCACATTTCAGGCGGGCCGCCCTTTGGGACGGCCCCTACG
>NZ_JBBMEU010000021.1:0-34812 GCF_040096415.1 Megasphaera intestinihominis | reverse complement strand
CTATTGTGTTAGTTATGGGAAAGAAGGAAGGCTGCAACAAAATGAGCAAAAAAACTCATTTTGTTACAGCCCCTTTTATCGTAGGGGCCGTCCCAAAGGGCGGCCCGTTCTGGTTAGTTGTTAGCGGTTCGTCAATGTCTGCGGGGCGCCCTTGGGGCACCCCCTACGAACTACGAGGCACGACGCTCTTTACACATTCCATTCTTCCTTCAGTGTCGACAGGCACATGAAGGTCTGGGACGAGGCGACCGTCGGGATTTCGTTCAATACCTGCATGAGGAAGTGTTCCAGGTCATCCGGTGTCTTGACCAGCACTTTGAGCAAGTAGTCAAAGGCGCCGACGACGTGGTGACATTCCAGGACTTCCGGGTACTGGACGATTTTCGAGCGGAATTCTTCGACATCGCCAGAGCGTTCGAGATTGACCATGATGAAAGCCGTCACGTTGTAACCGGTCTTGCGGCGGCTGATTTTGGCACCGTAGCCTTCGATGATGCCGTTGTGTTCCATCTTGCGGATGCGTTCGGCAACAGCCGGAATGGACAGGCCGACGACCTTGCTGATTTCCGTAGCCGAAGCTTTGCCATTGTGTTTGAGTATCGTTAAAATTTTGTCATCGATATGATCCATATGTAGATACTACCCTCCATAATTTCTAAAATTTACATATCTATTATCTTACAAACGAATGAAAAAGTAAATAGACTTAAAGATATTAATTTTTTTTCTGCTATACTTTTTACTTCTATGGAGGCTGGTTTATTCCGAATCGGAAAGATGGAAATCACTATTCAAATCAGAGAAATTATCGGCAAAGCCCTGGGTCATGTAGACGGCATTGTCACTGCCTGTGATTTCACAGTTGACGCCTTCCATGCTGCTTGCCAGTTCCATCCCCTTCTGCGGTCCCAGGACGAAGACGATAGTCGTCATCATGTCGCTGAGCATGCCTGCATGAGGTACGGAACCGTCGATGACGACAGAGTCGCTCATGACGCCGGACCGGGCGGGATAGCCCGTGCGGGGGTCGAAGATATGGTGGTAGCGGACGCCATCCTGGATGAAATAGCGTTCATAGTCGCCTGATGTGGACAGGGCCTGGTTCTCGATGGATACGATGCCCAGGAAGCTCTTGTCGTCGTCAGAGCGGGGATGTTTGATACCAATGCGCCAGGGCTTGCCCTTGGTCGTCTTGCCGACGGCATACATCGAGCTGGCGCCGAGGTTGATGAGGCCGCTTTCGATGTGGTGTTTTTCATAAATCTTGCGGATTTCATCGACAGCATAGCCTTTGGCCACGCCGCCCAGGTCGATGGCCATGCCCGGTTTAGCCAGCATGACGCTGTGGTCTTCCGGCCGCAGGAGGATGTCCTTATAGTTGACCTTCATCAGGGCCTGGGAAATCTCATCGGCTGACGGCACGTGCTGGTCGTCGTTGCCGATGCGCCATAAATTGGTCATGACGCCAACGGTAATGTCCCATTCGCCCTGGCTCTTGGCCGAATAATCCTTGGCGTATTCAATCATTTCATAAATGGCCGGGTCGACCTGGACGTATGCTTTGCCGGCAGCGGCATTGATACGGCTTACGTCGCTGTCTTCATTCTGTCCTGCCAGTTTGTCCAGCTGATTCAGGCGTTCAAAGCCTTCATCGACTGCTTCTTTGGCTTCTTTCCCGGACGCCCGCAGGGAGACCGTCGTATCCATGGCGACACCGCTCCTATCAAAAGAAGACTCCGGATGCAGACTGCATCCGGAGCAACTAAGGATGATGAGGAACGCCATGGTGAGAAGAACCCATACATACCGTTTCTTATCCATGTATTAACCTACGTTTTCTTCTTTCTTGAAAGAGCCTTTGATCATTTCGTTGATGGCACCAGTCGGGCACTTGGTCAGGCAGGTAGCATTGTCACAGGTATGGCAGATGTCCTGGTTGACGACGGCCAGATGGTCGATGATCTTGATAGCCCCTTCTTCCTGATGCGAGCAGTTACGCATGCAGGAACCGCAGCCGAGGCACAGGGCCTTGCAGTTCTTCATAGCCGGAGCGCCGAAATCTTTGGAGCTGCAGCTGATGCTGACTTTGGCACTGATCGGCAGGAGTTCGATGACGTGGTTCGGGCAGACAGAAGCGCATTTACCGCAGCCTGTGCAGAGCGTCTTGTTGACGACAGGCAGGCCATTTTCGCCCATGCTCATAGCACCGAACGGGCAGGCACGCGTGCAGTTGCCGAAGCCGAGACAGCCGAATTTACAGAATTTCGGGCCCTGCTGGACGATCTTAGCAGCCGCGCAGTCATGAACACCTTTGTATTCATAAGCCAGTTTGGCAATGCCATTGCCGCCGCGGCATTTGATGTGAGCGTATTTCGGTTCCGTAGCTTCAGCGACTTTGCCTGTCAACTTAGCGACGACAGCAGCGACTTCAGCTTTACCAGGAACACAGAGGTTAGGCGGAACGTTCGGGTCGAGGACGACGGCTTCCGCATATTTTGCACAGCCGGCGAAACCGCAGGCACCGCACTGGCCCTGAGGAAGTGCTTCTTTTACTTCGCCGATGAGCGGATTTTCTTCCATGGCAAATTTCTTATCAGCACTTGCAAGGATAAAGCCGAAGACGATACCGATGCAAACCATGACGCCGACAGCATACATAGCTATCGTTGTATAATCGTACATAATCTAATTCACTCCTTTGCCTTAAATCATACCGGAGAAGCCGAGGAAGGCCAGGGACATCATACCGGCGACGATGAAAGCGATTGGTGTGCCTTTCAGAGCGTGGGGAACAGCGGCATAGTCCAATTTTTCACGGCAGCTTGCCATGAGGATCAGAGCTACGGCGAAGCCGAGGCCTGCGCCAACAGCGAAGACGATGTTTTCCAAGAAGTTATAACCGCTGGTGACACTGATGACCGGGACGGACAGGACGATACAGTTCGTAGCGATCAGCATGAGGTAAATGCCCCACATGTTATACAAGGTCGGCGATTCTTTCTTGATGACGATTTCCAGTAACTGTACGAAACTTGCGATCAAGATAACGAAGGAAATCGTGCGCAGGAATTCCAAATGAAGCGGTACCAGGACTAAGTTGTACAGGCACCATGCCAGGATAGTACTCATAGTGATGACGGCAGTGACGGCGAAGCCCATGCCGACAGAGGCGTTCAGGTTCTTGGAAACGCCGAAGAAGATACACAAACCGAGGAACTTGGTCAATACGAAGTTGTTAATCAAGACAGCCCCGATGAACAGCGTAAAGTATTCCATTATCCTTCACTCCCTTTCAGTTGTCTCTGTCTTTCAACATGTTCATTCCAGATTTTGAAACCAGCCATGATGAAACCGATGAGCATGAAGGCTCCAGGCGGCAAGGCCATGATCAGAGCCGGCTGATAGGACGGACCGAAGACAGGGATACCAAAGAAGGTACCGTTGCCGAGGATTTCACGGACGAAGGAAATGAGGAACATAGCAATGGTGAAGCCAATGCCCATGCCCATGCCGTCGAGGAAGGAAACGACGACGCCGTTTTTCGATGCAACCGATTCAGCACGAGCCAGGATGATAGCAAATACGACGACCAGGTCGAGGTATACGCCCAGGGCTTTGTACAGATCCGGAGCAAAAGCCTGTAAGAACAGCTGTACGCACGTTACGATAGTAGCGATACAGGTGATGTAAACAGGGATACGGACTTTTTTGTTGATCAGCTTGTGAATGATGGAAACGACCGTATTGTTAGCCGTGATGACGAACCATACTGTGCAGCCCATGGTCAGGCCATTGACGATGCTTGTCGTAACGGCAAGGCCCGGGCACAGGCTCAAGGCCAGGACGAAGTACGGGTTTTCTTCAATAATGCCTCTAGTAAATACTTTCCAAAGATTCATTATTATTTACCCCCTAACTCTGCTGCTTTCTGAACAGCCTGTTTAACGCCCAAAGTGAAAGCACGGGAAGAAATGGTAGCACCGGTCATAGCCTGGATTTTATCCTTTTCGCTAGCACTCTTGGTGACTTCCAAGTTTTCCAGTTTTTTGCCTTTGAACTGATCTTTAAACGGAGATTTAGCACCTCTGTCGCCGAGGCCCGGAGTTTCGTTGGCTTCGAGGACCGTGTAGTCCATAACCGTGCCATCCATGGAAACAGCCGTCAGCATCTTGATAGCGCCGCCGTAACCTTTCGGAGCCGTCGGAATGATATAAGCCACTTTCTTGCCGCCCTGTTCAGCGACGAAGGTATCTTTTTCGCCAGGGACGGGATCGAATTTTTCAGCCTGCGGAACGAGGGATTTCATGGAATCCTGTTTCATCTGTTCAGCTTTTTCATAGGCAATCTTGCTGGTAGCAGCATAGACGACGCCGATGATACAGCCGGAAACCAGGCAGGTCAGGATAAGGTTCATCGCAACCTTGAAGATTCCGCTTTCGTTTTTGTCTGCCATTTTATTTAGCCCCCTTTTTTACTGCGCCAAAGACGGTCGGTTTGACCAGACGGTCGATGAGCGGAGTCAAGGTATTCATGAGCAAGATGGAGTAGCAAACCCCTTCCGGATAACCGCCGAGAGTACGGATGAGGACCGTAATCAGGCCGCAGCCCAATGCGAAGATCATCTGGCCTTTCAGGGTAATCGGAGCCGTGACCATATCGGTTGCCATGAAGAAGGCGCCGATGATGAGGCCGCCAGCCATCATTTCAAAGATTGCAACGTTGACGCCATAGAAAGCACCCATGAGGACGCCGACGGTAGCGATCATGATGACCGGAACCTGCCAGTTGATGTAGCCTTTGTAGATCAGCCACAGACCACCGAGGATGAGGAGGACTGTCGACGTTTCACCGAGGGAACCGTTGCGGAACCCGAAGAATAAGCTCTGATAAATGCTGCCCCAATCGTTAGTACCGAAGAGATTGAAGAGAGCATCTACGCCGCCGTGTTTGAAGACGTTCAGCGGTGTAGCCCCAGCGACACCGTCGATGACGGTCCCATTGAGCTGGGTCCAGGTCGTCATGGCGATCGGCCAGGAAACCATCAAACCAGCACGGCCGACGTGAGCCGGGTTGAAGATGTTGTAGCCAAGGCCGCCCATGGCCTGTTTACAAACGACGATTGCCAGGAAGGAACCGATGATGCTCATCCACCAGGGAAGGCTCGGCGGGCAGCACATAGCCAGGAGAAGGCCCGTGATGACGGCAGAACCATCTTTGATGGTGACGCGTTTGTGCATCAGTTTTTCCCATAAGAATTCAAATACAACTGCCGAGACAATTGCGACGATGATATTGACGAGAGCATTGACACCGAAATAGTAGACGCCGAACGCAGCAGCCGGTACAAGGGCGGCGACGACATTCCACATGATCTTAGGAATGGTTTCGTTACAGCGAACATGCGGTGAAGATGCTACGGTAAGTTTAAATTCCTGCATGTCTTTAGCATCCTTTCCATTTGTTTGTCCTTTAGCTTCTGGACTCATGATATCCCTTCTTCCAATTAGTTCTTGGCTTTCTGTGCTTCAGCTTTAGCCTGCGCTACGCGCTGGATAGCTTTGCACTGGCCTTTCGCATTGCGGATATACTGGACAATGTTACGTTTTGCCGGGCAGGTATAGACACAGCTGCCACATTCAACACAGTTCATGACGCCGTATTCCATGCATTTATCCCATGCCTGACAGGACGAGAAGATGCTGAGCTGGCTCGGAATGAGGCCCATGGGACATGCTTCTACGCAACGGCCGCAGCGGATGCACGGAGATTCTTCGCCGACCTGGCATTTTTCCGGAGAGAGAGCCAGAATACCGGAAGCCCCTTTGGTGATCGGCACATCGAGCTGATACTGGGCCAGACCCATCATCGGGCCGCCGGCGATCAGGCGATCCGGCTGTTTGGAGAAGCCGCCGCAGTAGTCGATGGCTTCCTGGAAAGTCGTACCGATACGGAGACGGAGGTTCTTCGGTTCTTTGATGCAGTCACCGGTAACGGTCGTAAGGCGTTCGATGAAGGGGATGCCCTGGCAGACAGCATCGGTGATGGCAATGACCGTACCGACGTTGCTGACGACGCAGCCGACGTTCATAGGAAGTCCGCCCGGTTCGACCTGACGACCTGTGCAGGCTTCGATCATCATCTTTTCAGCACCCTGGGGGTACTTCGTCTTACAAGCGAGAACCGTAACTTCAGGAATATCTTTGAAAGCTTCGGTCAGGTTCTGGATGGCTTCCGGTTTGTTGTCTTCAATGCCGATGAAAGCCTTCTTGACGCTGAGGACTTTCATGCAGATCTGGACGCCCGTGACGAGTTTGTCCGTCGTTTCCTTTTCGACCATGGCACGATAGTCACAAGTCAGATACGGTTCACATTCGGCACCGTTGACGATGAACGTATCGACCGGTTTGTTCGGAGCCAATTTGACATGAGCCGGGAAAGTAGCACCGCCGCAGCCGACGACGCCGGCTTTCTTGATGAGTTCCAGGATTTCCTTGCTGTCGAGCTGTTTCCAGTCGTGAGCCTGGGGAATCCCTTCTGCCCATTCATCTTTGCCATCTGCTTCGATGACGACAGCCATGCATTTGACCATCATGTTGTGCGGCATAGGCGCAACTTTGATGACTTTGCCGGACGTAGATGCATGGATGTCGGCATGCAAGAATGCGTCACTCGTCCCGATAAGCTGGCCTTTCTTGACCAGGTCACCGACTTTGACGGTCGGCGTACAAGGCGCACCAAAGTGCTGGCTCATGGGAATGACGACTTGAGCCGGTACTGCCGGGGTTTCTATGGCTTTGTCTTTTGCATAGATCTTGCCATCGTCAGGATGGACCCCACCTCTTTTAAAGGTATTCAACATCAAAAATCACCTCATTATTATATAATGAAAAATAATAAAAACATGAATCATGCTTTCAATCGCTTACATTATATCATTATGTAGCATATTATTCAATGTGAAAATCAGAGCAAAGTTACACATTTAACTTATTTTTATGACCTGCCGGGCGCAGGAAAAAGAAGTCAAAAATTGTCCGGATACAAAGAGATAACGTAGTTTACATTTCCGTATACGTCACCTGTTTTGTATAGTATAAAGGCCGTTCTTACCCTATTTTATAAGGATGCATAATAACAAAAAATAGTTTATTTTTCATGTCGCCGTAACTAACTTTTATCGTATTTTGACGGCTCTAGAACAACTTGCCATACGTTCAATAAATCACATATATATGCATCCTATATGCGTCTGCCGCATAGACGCGAAAAAGGCGCTGTCTTATGACAGCGCCTTTGGGAGTATTAAGTTTGCAGTTTGTAGTTTTTAGTGAAGTTTTTTAAATTTAAAGCCATCTTCTACAAACTCCGTACTACAAACTATAAATTAAAAGGGGCCTGGCATGATGGCAGAACCCTTCATGCGGCGGCCCCCACTAATTATTCCCCTTTTAATTCTAAAGCCGTTTTGATCAGGCCTTTGAATAACGGATGGGCTTTGGTCGGGCGGGATTTGAATTCCGGATGGAACTGGCAGCCTACAAACCAGGGGTGATCCTTGAGTTCGACGATTTCTACCAGGCGGTCGTCCGGCGATGTGCCCGAGAGGACGAGGCCGGCGTTGACCATTTCCGTGCGGTATTTATTGTTGAATTCCCAGCGATGGCGATGGCGTTCGTAAATGAGGTTGGTGCCATAGACTTCATGGGCCTTCGTACCTTCGGTCAGCTTGCAGGGATAGAGACCGAGGCGCATGGTGCCGCCTTTATCGGAGATGTCGACCTGGTCGGGCATGAGGTCGATGACCGGGAATTTGGCATCTTCATGGAATTCCGACGACGTAGCGCCTTCGAGGCCGACGACGTGGCGGGCGAATTCCATGACAGCGCACTGCATACCCAGGCAGAGGCCGAGGTAAGGCACGTTGTTTTCACGGGCATACTGGACGGCACGGATCTTGCCTTCGACGCCGCGGTTGCCGAAGCCGCCGGGAACGACAATGCCGTCGATGCCTTTGAAGACTTCTTCCATCGAGAGGTTCGGGTCTTCCAGAGTTTCCGAATCGATCCAGTGGATATTGACTTTCGTCTTATAGGCGATGCCAGCATGGTTCAGAGCTTCAGCGACGCTGAGGTAGGCGTCGTGGAGGGCGACGTATTTACCGACCAAGGCGATTTCCAGGGTCTTTTCCGTATTGTAAATGGCATGGACCATTTTCTTCCAGTCTTCCATATCGCAGGGACGATTGGGCAGGTCGAGTTTTTCCAGGACGATGCGGTCCATCCCTTCTTCCGACAAGAGGAGGGGTACTTCATAGATGCTGTTCAAGGTCTTGTTTTCGATGACGGCATCTTTGTCGATGTCGCAGAACAGGGCCAGCTTTTCTTTCATTTCATCCGACAAGGGGCGTTCCGTCCGGCAGACGATGATGTCCGGCTGGATGCCGATGCTGCGCAGTTCCTTGACGCTGTGCTGGGTCGGTTTGGTCTTCAGTTCGCCAGCAGCGCCGATATACGGTACGAGTGTGACGTGGATGTACAAGACATCATTGCGGCCGACTTCCTTCTTGATCTGGCGGATAGCTTCCAGGAACGGCAGGCTTTCGATGTCGCCGACAGTACCGCCGATTTCGGTGATGACGATGTCCGCATTGTCATCGTCGCCGACGCGGTAGACGCGGTTCTTGATTTCATTGGTGATGTGCGGGATGACCTGGACAGTATGGCCCAAATAGTCACCGCGCCGTTCTTTCTGCAGGACCGACCAGTAGATCTTGCCGGTCGTGACGTTGGAGTTCTTGCCGAGGTTAATGTCGATGAAGCGTTCATAGTGACCGAGGTCGAGGTCCGTTTCCGTGCCATCGTCGGTGACGAAGACTTCGCCGTGCTGGTACGGGCTCATCGTGCCCGGGTCGATATTGATATAGGGGTCAAACTTCTGGATCGTGACCTTGTAGCCGCGGTTCTTCAGCAAACGGCCCAGCGATGCTGCTGTAATGCCTTTCCCTAACGAAGAAACGACGCCGCCTGTGACAAAGATGTATTTAGCCATATTTCCTCCCTGTTGAGCTTCTGCTCATCGAATCAAAAATCAATCAATAACTTTTATTTTATTATATTACATTTTTTCAGGAGCAGAAACCCCTAAAATAGCCAAACTGTTGGCGATAGTGATGCGGACTGCCGTGACCAGGGCCAGACGGGCTCTTTCCAGATTCTTGTCTTCCTGGATGATGCGGCAGTGGTTGTAGAACGTATGGAACATACCGGCCAGTTCGTGGACGAAGTGGGCAATGCGGTGCGGTGCCCGTTCGCGGGCGGCACGCTGGACTTCTTCCGGGAAGGCGGCCATCTTCTTGATGAGTTCCAGTTCGTATTCGTTGGTCAGCGTATCCCATTTGACGTCGGACCAGTCCGTGCTGAGGTCGGCGCCGGCTTCCTTGGCCTGACGGTAAATGCTGTAGATACGGGCATGAGCGTACTGGATATAATAGACCGGGTTTTCGTTGCTGTGCGATTTTGCCAGGTCCAGGTCGAAATCGAGCTGCGTATCCAGGGAACGCATGATGAAGAAGTAACGGGCTGCATCGGTACCAACTTCTTCGATGAGTTCGTTCAGCGTAATGGCCTGGCCCGTGCGCTTGCTCATCTTGACCGGTTTGCCGTCGCGGAAGAGGCTGACCATCTGCAAGAGGAGCACTTCCAGCTGATTGACGTCATAGCCGAGGGCCGCCATGGCCGCTTTGACACGGGCTACATAGCCGTGGTGGTCGGCGCCCCAGATATTGATCATCTTCTTGAAGCCCCGGTCGTATTTATTCTTATGATAAGCGATATCGGCAGCCAGATAAGTCGGCACGCCGTTGTCGCGGATGACGACGCGGTCTTTGTCGTCGCCGTAATCCGTCGATTTCAGCCACAGGGCGCCGTCCTTTTCATAAATCTTACCCCGTTCTTCCAGGACCTTGCAGGCTGCCTGGATGGCATCGGGATGGAGGGTCCGTTCGCTGAACCAGTTGTCATAATGGACGTTGAAATGGGCCAGGTCGCGTTTGAGGGCCTTG
This sequence comes from Megasphaera intestinihominis, assembly GCF_040096415.1. NCBI lineage: Bacteria > Bacillati > Bacillota > Negativicutes > Veillonellales > Veillonellaceae > Megasphaera > Megasphaera intestinihominis. The sequence continues at coordinate 24,752 of NZ_JBBMEU010000021.1, read as the reverse complement.
AGCTTTTCGGCATAGGCCCGGTCCTTGAAGAGTTCCAGCCGTTCTTCTTCAGGCATGTCCAGGTATTTGTCACCGTCCTGGTCGATGATGGCCTGGGCCGTTTCGATGATGTCGTGGCCGTGATAGCCGTTTTCCGGGATTTCTGCCGGCTTGCCCAACAGTTCCAGGTAGCGGGCATTGACGGAAGCGGCCAGGTTGTTCATCTGGTTGCCGGCGTCGTTGATGTAGTATTCGGCCTGGACGTTATAGCCCGCAGCCCGCAGGAGATTGACCAGGGCACTGCCATAAGCGGCGCCGCGGCCGTGACCGACGTGGAGCGGCCCTGTCGGGTTGGCACTGACGTATTCGACCTGGATCGTGTCTTCTTTGCGCAGCGGTGCATGGCCATAGGCATCGCCGGCAGCCAGGATCTGTTTGAGCGTATCGTAAATGACGTCATTCTTCAAGAAGAAGTTGATGAAGCCGGCACCGGCGATTTCCGCATGGTCGAGCCAGGGATAATCCATGCCGTCGACGATGGCCTGGGCAATGAGTCTCGGTGCTTTATGGGCGACGCGGGCCGACTGCATGGCAATGTTGCTGGCGAAGTCGCCGAATTCCTTCTGCGGCGGTACTTCCAGTGCGACGTCGGGATAGTCGCCGGCTGGAAGAGTGCCGGCTGCAATAGCCTTGTTCAGGGCTTCCGTAATGCCCTGCTTCAATAAATCCTTCATTTCCATTACGCTTGATCCTCCTGCACGGTTATGGTTAATTGTGTATAATTGGCACTGACGCCTTCGATATGGACGTCGTAGCCCAACTGAATCGTACCGACTCCATCGAGCAAGTCGGCGCGGCATTCATAGGTCTTCATCTGCACGTCGAACGTGCCGACCGGTGTGTCATACTGGGAGCGCGTCACTTTTCCCTTGCGGAATTCCTGACGCTGGCGGAGCTTCCCAAGGCGCAACAATAAGACGGACCCTCCGGGTAACACCTTGATGACCGTCGTAACGCCCTTCATTTCCGTCAGCTCGCTTTCTTCGTAGACGATGTACTGCGTCCCGTCCTTGACGTAAAACTTACCTTCGGAAACGAGCTCCATTTTCAGCTCTTCTCCCTCTTTGTTACGTTGGATACTTTTTACACTTACTAAGACAGGTTTCAATGTATTCCACCTTTCCTATCACAAATCCAATGTTACTATTATATAACAAGTGCTGGGAAAAAGAAATACTTTTTTTCACTTCATTTCAATCAGAAAAGACCAATACTTCTTGGGCATATAACTGCGGCGCAGGGCCTCGTTGCGGCACGATGGCCTGGCCCAGGTCGAAGATATCTGCCCGGACAGCCGGCTGGGCCTGGTCTTTTCTGAGCAGCGCTTCGTCCCGGTCGATGACGGCCGACAAATAGCCGAAAAAAGTTCCATCATAACTGTAAATCATCGCTACCGCTCCTAAAACAGACTCATCGGTTCATAAGCCGTCTGGGCTGACGGCCGGGCCAGGAGCAGCTGGCGGATGCGGACCGGGTCCGTCGTCGCTCCATAATATTTTCCCTTGCAGGTAATGAAATACTGGGCCCTCTTGAGGACGATGCCCAGGCGGCGCAGTGTGTCATACGACAAGAAAGCCTGGCTCCGGGCCGCACAGATGCGCCGGGCCGAGGTGACGCCGATGCCGGGGACGCGCAGCAAAGCGTGGTACGACGCCCGGTTGACTTCGACCGGGAAAAACTCCGGATGGCGCAGGGCCCAGCAGGCCTTGGGGTCCAGGTCGAGGTCGAAATCAGGCGCCTCGTCAGTCAATATCTCATCGGCTTTGAACTGGTAGAAGCGCAGCAGCCAGTCAGCCTGGTAGAGGCGGTGCTCCCGCAGGAGCGGCGGCTTGGCGATGGCCGGCAGGTTGGGCCGGTCACGGCCGGGACATAAGCCGAATAATAGACGCGCTTCAATTCCACCTTATCGTATAAGGCCTGGCTCAGGCGCAGGATCGTCCGGTCGCTGTCCGGCGTCGCACCGACGATGAGCTGCGTCGTCTGGCCGGCCGGGACGAAGGAAGGCGCCTTCTTATGATGTTTCTTCTCTTCCCGCCGCTCCAGGATGCCCTGGCGAATGTGCCCCATGGGACCGAGGATGTTTTCCTTCGTCTTCTGCGGCGCCAGCAGGCGCAGACTCGGCGCCGACGGCAGTTCGATGTTGACGCTCAGGCGGTCGACGTAGCGGCCCAGTTCACGGATGAGCTGGGCACTCGTCCCGGGGATGCCCTTCATGTGGATGTAGCCGTTGAATTTCTTTTCGTCCCGCAGGATGCGGGCCGTCCGGATGAGGAGCTCCGTCGTATAGTCCGGCGAACGATAGACGCCGGAACTGAGGAACAGGCCTTCGATGTAATTGCGCCGGTAAAAGGCGATGGTCACGTCGGCGATCTCTTCCGGCGTCAGGATGGCCCGTTCCGCTTCCCGGCTGGCCGCGTTGACACAGTAGGCACAGTCGTAGATACAGCGGTTGGTCATGAGGATCTTGAGGAGCGACACACAGCGGCCGTCAGCCGACCAGGTATGGCAGATGCCGCAGACAGCCCCATTGCCGATGCCCCCGGCCTGGTTGGCCCGCCGGCTGCCGCTGGACGAACAGGACACGTCGTACTTGGCCGCGTCGCTGAGAATATGCAGTTTCTGTTGAATCCGGTCCCAATCCATGATAAAGCCCCCCTCTTTTCCTTTATCATAGCATAAGGCCGGCCCTATTGCAAACGTATGTTTTGATTGGCCGGTCGCCAGTCGCAGGTCGCAGGGCACATCTGTCTTTCGTAGGGGCTCGCACGTGGCGAGCCCGTCCGGAATATGAAAATTTTCTCGCCACTAGGCAAAAGCGGGCGCCCCCCGGGGGCGCCCCTACATTTGCGGTCTGCGGACTGCGAACGGCGGGCGCCCCTACAGCGGAAAAAGGACTTGCCCATAGGGCAAGTCCTTTTCCTTACATATGTAATCCTTCGCGTAATTTTTCAAAGATTTTCTGTTCGTCTTCGGTCAGGTCGCGGCCCAGGTCGATGTGGAGTTCTTCCCCATTGCTGCGGGCCTTGTCCTGTTCGTGCTTATCGCCGCTCTTGGCGCTGTCGTCACGGATAATCACGCTTACACCACCTTAGATCAAAGTTTTCGGATCGGGATAGTCTTTAATGCTTTCAGCCAGTTTATCGGCCAGTTCGTCGAGTTCACATTCCTGGTCGTCGCGGAGAGACGATTTCATATCCATCGTCGGTTCCAGGAGTTCGCAGCATTTGAACTGATTTTCGACGTAGTCGACCATGGTCTTATAGGCAGCTGATGCCCAGCTGTGGCAGGCGATGACGCCGATCGTGCGTTTCTGGAACATGAGGGTCTTCAAGTCGTGGAGGAAGTTTTCCATGGGCAGGAAGAGGTTCAGGTTGTACGTCGGAGCTGCCAGGACGAGGTGGCTGTATTCCCAGGCTTTAGCCGTGATGTACGACGAATGGATCTTGGCGACGTCGTAGAGGCGGATATCCTGGATGCCGCGCTGGCTCAATTTATGGGCCAGGACGCAGGCAGCCCGTTCGGTGTTGCCATAGATGGACGAGAAAGCGATGACGACGCCTTTCTTTTCCGGTACGTATTTAGCCCAGTGGAGGTATTTGTCGATGATATACTTAATCGTAGCCGGCGTGCGGAATACGAAGCCGTGGAGCGGGCAGATGAAGTCGATAGGAAGGCCCGATGCCTTCTTGAGGACGTTGACGACCTGCGGGCCGTATTTGCCGACGATGTTGACATAGTAACGGCGGGCCGAATCGAGGTAGTTTTCTTCAAAGTCGACCTGGTCTGCATAGACGTTGCCGACCGTACCGAACTGGCCAAAGGCATCGGCACTGAAGAGGACGTGATCCGTCAAGTCATAGGACATGATGACTTCCGGCCAATGGACCATCGGCGCTTTGACGAACTGCAGGGTATGTTTACCCAGAGCCAGCTGGTCCCCTTCCTTGACGGCGACATAGCGGTCCGTCATGGGATGACGGAAGAACTGTTCAAAGAGCTTGAAGGTCTGCGGCTGGCCGATAATCTTGGCGTCCGGATATTTTTCCAGGAGAGCCAAAGCCGAGCTGGCATGGTCCGGTTCCATATGCTGGAGGACGAAGTAGTCCAGTTTACGGCCTTTGAGCAGGTATTCGACGTCTTCCAGGAATTCGTCACGGCACGATTTATCCATGGCATCGACGACACAAGTCTTTTCGTCATCGATGAAATAGGAATTGTACGCAACGCCTTCGGGAATCGGGAAAATCCGTTCAAACAATTCCGTACGGAAATCGTTGCAGCCCATCCAATAAATACCATTTTTAATTTCTTCTACACAATGCATACTGATATGACCTCCTTAAAAAGTACAAGCAGCATTCATGCTGTAATGTCAATTCTCATACCCATATCATACCATCTTTTGGACAAACAGGAAATACTAACAAGAAAAAAAGTTAATTAAAAATCTTTATTGTTTATTTGTTTTACCCGTATCGCGATTGTTATCGGACGACTGGCGGCTCTTCGACGAATCGGAACTCTTGGTCGCATTCGTCGACTTATCGTCAGACCGGCTGCGGGTCGTGCTCTGGGACTCGGAAGCCGATTCACTGCGCCGCGTTTCCTGAGAGGAGCTGCGGCTCGGTGCCGATGCGCCGATGGAATCCGCTTCGGCTACGACATTGTCGATGAGCTGTTCCAGGACATCGCGGTCGGCCTGGGACAGGTTGGTGCTTTCACTGAGCATGTCCTTGGCCTGCTGGGCCAGACTCTGGGCCTGGGAACGAGCCGAGCTGCGGCTGATGGAGCCGTTGCGGTACTGGACCTTCAAATTGCGCAGTTCATTGGAAATGTCATTGGCCTTGCTGCGGATGCGGGCCGCTGCCATTTCGCCGCTGCGCTGCTTACGGGCATCGGCATCTTGCAGGCGCTTGTCTTCTTCCCGGTTTTCCAGCAGTTCTTCCTGCTGCTGTTCGGCCACTTTATCCAGCGACGCTGCCGTCACATGGGTCCCGACGTAATATTCATAGCCCATGTAGCCCAGGATGATGATAGGGATACAGAGGAGCATCATTTCCAGTTTGCGCATATGCGCTGCCCGTTTCCAGCTGATGACGTTCTTGCGGCGGTGTTCCATGATGAGGACGATGATCAGGACCAGGACAACCAGGAACAGGGCGATATAGATGAACAATTTATGCCAGACCGTGGCCTGGAGCTTGATTTCCGTCGGATTGGAATTGGACAGGTTCCACAAATAGGTACTGCCCTGGTCATCGGCTTTATCGCTGTTGCTGACGACGCGGGTCCCCGACGGGAAGGAGACGATGTATTCCAGGTCGACGCCATTTTCCGGCATCGGCGCGCCTAAGCGCAGGGTCTGGATACTATTTTCATCAAAATTATAATCAATGTAATAAGTCGAACAGATGAGGCCATCGTGGGTCTTGTGGACAATGTGGTCGACAGAGCTCTTGCTGGCTCCATCCTTGGTAATCGTTTTCATAGCCCGGAAGCCTTCGCCATTATCATTGTTATAATCCATAATGGTATAATTGCGCTTCTGGAATTCATCGGCATCGGCTTTCAAATCTTTCTGCCCCTTAGCCGAATCGGAGACTTTCAGGACATCCTGTGTTTCGCTGCCATCGTCGTGGATGATGGTCTGCGCCCGGAACCCCGATAAGAGGAAGAACGCTGCCAACAGCATGACTGTCATAGCAATCTTGGCAATTCTCGCGTACGCTTTCATAAAATTCTCGCTTTCTTTCTGTGCCATCATTCTTCTTTCGGCGGTACCATGCCGGTATCGACGAGGTGAGGCCGGTCAAATAAGGTCTGGGCCTCTTTTTCCTGGCGGGCCTTGGCCATGGCGGCGCCATTGCTGATATTTTCCAACGGGATTCCATTGACGAAGATGCCTTCGATGACGCCTTCGCCCCGCTTCATGCGGATGCTGGCGATGACGCTGTCATCGGGCTGGAGGTTGTAGATGCCATCGGTCAGCTCCGGTGCCATGCGATAGCGGTCAAAGCCAACCTGGAACTGGACAAAGCCATCCTGATAGGACACGACAGTGGCCTGCATATAGTCGCCGCCGACGAAAGGCTTCGACGCCGAAGCCCCCTGGATTTCCATGAGGCCCGACGTATCCCGTGAAATATAGACGTAAATCTGCTGTCCCTTTTCAGGCGGCGTATCGTCCTTCCACTGCGTCGTGTCTTCGGGAAAAACGACGCGGACGTAGTCCGTCCCAAAGGCGGATACTTCCAGCCGCGGGACGCAGCGCCACTGATAGGGGATGCCATCGACGGCGATGTTATGCCAGCGCCAGCCCATATAGGCGACGACGGCGAACTGGACGAGAACAACGAAGACGAAAAAGATCCAGCGATAACGGCCATCCAGTGAAAAGGAAAAGTGGAATCCCTGCAAAGGCAATGGAAATTTCATTTCATATCGCCTCCTTGGTGAGACCACGGCGAGTGGGTAAAGTATTTTTTCCGTTTCGGTGCCGACTTCATCGAGCTCCACGGCGATTCCGTAACCCGCGTCTTTTCTTCCGCTTCCGGTTCCTGAGGAACAGCCATTTGCTGGGGCACGGCTTCCGTCTTTTCATGGACTGTCGGTGTGACCGGCGACGCCGGCGTTTCCGGCGTTTCTTTCTTTACGTCATCAGCGGGTGCCGTGAAAGTAAATGCCGGCGGTGCTTCTTCCGGCTCGGCCGGGACGGGCGGCGCTTTGGGCAAATCGTCGGACGTCTTTTCCCCTGCCGGTTCGGCAGGCAGTCCCAATTCAGCCGGCGACGGGATGCGTACCTCTTTCATCCACTCGGCCAGGGTGTCGACATCGCTGGCGGCATCCTGAGCCTGCCAGGACGGTGTCTCTTTAGGCGGAAGTTCGTCCTGTTTTTCTTCGCCTTCACGGCGGACGCGCGTCGACGAATGGCGCAGACCTGCCCGCCGGGCAGCGCGCAAGGCGGCAGCCGCCTTATCCTTGCGGGTCCGCTTGAACTGGAAGATGATCAGGGCCAGGACGACGATGGCCAGGAGCGGTGCCAGCGGGGAGAACTGCGTCCCGAAAATAAAGGCCAGCACCAGGCTGATGAAGATGACGACGCCAAATTTCATATGGAGGCTGTGTCCCGGCTTGAAGCCCTGAGACGTTTCAAAGAAACCTAATACGACCATGTACAGCGACGAAAGGACCAGGGGAATCGACGAATAGAGCCCGGCCCGGACGAGGATCGTTTCAAAAGCCAGGATAAATGGGACCGCCAGGTACAGGACCGGTCCCCACAAGCGATTCTTTACGGTCTGGGCCATGAGGGCGATCATGACGGCAAAGAGGACGAGCGTCACCAAGGCCGTGACCCAGTGAAAGGCATGGACCCGGGCAATGCCATACCAAGCCGCAGGCAGGCAGGAAATGAGCAGCGAGCCGGCAGCGGCAAAGCGGCCGAACCAGCGGAAGGGTACGCCCCAGGACTGATGGATGTCGATGGAATAACCGACGAGCATGATGGTGACGGCCAAACTCCCCAGCATGAGGAAAGGGATATAGTCCGTCGACCTGGCTGCCAGGCCAAAAGCAGCAAAGACGGTAATCGTCATGACCCAGGAAAAAATAGACAGGCGCCGTTCATCACGCATGGTGATGAGGGTATCATAAAAGGGCACGGCCAACAGGAGGAAAATCCACAACAGCGCCGTCCCGCCCAGCGTATTCAGTGGCCCGCCGGCAGCCGTCCAGTACAAGAGAGCCAGGTCATAGACGACGAGGGCCGCAATGGACCGCAGCAGATAGACGACGGGCAGGCAGAGGATGGCGCAGACGGCGACGTAGGCCGTCACATCCCAGCCGATATAGAAAGACTGCTCGGCCATTGCCAGGACGGCAAAGACGCCCAGGCAATGGACTAGGGCCACGCCTTCGGCGACGAGGCTCCCCTGCCGTTCCTGGAACATGGCGGCGCCGACACCGATCTGAGTAAGCAGGAGCAGGCCACAGGCCAGGCCCATGCGGACCGTAAGTGATACATAGTACCAGAACTGGGAAAGGCCCCAAATCAGGGCGATACCGGCAGCGGCCAGGCCGATGACGGCCAGCAGGGCATATAAAGGCAGGGTCGTCAAAAGAGGGTTCCTTTGTTCGTCCCTGCCGTAAGATTTTCGTATTTTTTGCTGGGATTCTTCACTGATCCAGCCCTTAGAAACCCAGTCAGCGACCTTGCGGTCGAGCCATTCGTTGGTATTTCGTTTCATACTTGCCTCCCAGGCACCTATCCCGGAACGAGGCAGTCCGGGACCCTATACTCATGAATAGGTTTTGTGTAATCAGGCAAAAAAAGGCATACCTGTGTACTCAGTATACCACAAAAAGAACGATTCCCCTATGGCGTAACGTAAAATTTTCAGAAAAAAGGCGCTATCCTATGAAGACAGCGCCTTTTTTCTGTAGGGTCGCCACGTGGGGCGCCCGCTTCGGGACATGTAAAATTTTCCAATCAGTTTGCTAGATGAATCATCCAAATTCCTAACGGGTCGCCCACGTGGCGACCCCTACAAACTTCATACTACTTTTTAGTGGTTAGTGGTTAGCGGCTAGTGGTTAGGGGTCAGTAACGCAGGTCGTCTCTCCGCGAACCACGAGCCACGAACTACGAACCACTAATTACTTATTTAACGATCAATACAGGGCAGACGGAATGGGTGACGACGTAGCTGCTGACAGAACCCATGAACAAGCCTTTCAACGGCCCGAGGCCGCGGCTGCCCATGACGATGAGGTCAGCATTGTACTTCTTGGCTACCGACAAGACGGCCGGTCCCGGAGAACCGACTTCAAAGACACTCTTGACTTCGATGTTCTGGGGAATGGATTTGGCGAATTCGTCGAGGATACCTTTCCCTTCTTCTTCCATGTCCAGTGCGACCTGTTCCGTTACATAGCCGCTGGCATTGGGGATCTGGTCGAAGTTAGAAATGACCGATACGATATTGGCGACATAGACCAGTGTAATCGTAGCCCCTAACGACGAAGCGATGACGACGGCATGTTCCAGCGCACGTTTCGAGTTAACCGAACCATCCGTCGGCACGATGATGTTATTATATTTTTTCATATGAATCCCTCCTTATTAAGGCCTGTTCTTATCCTTAACATATATATTCGCCATGACTTTTACGGATTCCTTCTTTGTCATCCAATTTTTTCAGAAAATGCCTGCTTTTTATTTTTATAAAATTATTTAGCTTCTACTTAAATGACTATGCGAAATCTGAAAAATGAGTATAAACTTTCATGTCTCTATGCTATAATACTGAATATGATTGTAAAATTTTTAAGTTTCTCTGCAATCAGATAATAAGAAAGGTGGTTTTTATGACACATGAACTCGTAAGTGCGACCTTGCCCGTATGGAGTATCATCCCATTCGCCGGGATGCTCTTATCCATCGCCATCGTCCCCCTCGTCCGTCCGGAATGGTGGGAAAAACACATGCTCGGCGCTGCGTTCGCCTGGTCTCTTTTATTCCTCATCCCCTTCGCCGCTGCCTATGGCGTCGGTGAGTCGTGGTTCCGCCTGCTCGAATCGGTGCTCCTCGACTACATCCCCTTCATCGTCCTCCTCTTCGGCCTGTTCGTCGTCGCCGGCGGTATCGCCGTCTGCGGGACCTTAGCCGGGACGACGAAAATCAACTGTCTCCTGCTCTTCATCGGCACCTTCCTGGCCAGCTGGATCGGTACGACCGGCGCAGCAATGCTGCTCATCCGTCCTATCATCCGGGCCAATGCCTGGCGCAAGAACAAAGTACACCTCATGGTGTTCTTCATCTTCCTCGTCGCCAACATGGGCGGCTGTCTGACACCGCTCGGCGACCCGCCGCTGTTCATGGGCTTCCAGCGCGGCGTCCCCTTTACCTGGACCTTCCATCTCCTGCCCATCCTGATTTTCAACCTGGTCCTCATGTTCGCCTTATTCGCCGTCATCGACAAGCATTTTTATAATAAGGAAATAAAAGAAGGCCGTACGCCGCTCGACTTGATCGATGAAAACGACAAGCAGCCCCTCCGCCTGGAAGGGGCCCACAACCTCATCTTCATCGCCATGATCATCGTCGGCGTCCTGGCCAACGGCCTCCTGCCGGATATGTTCCCGGCTTTCGCCAACGGCGCTGGCCTGCACATTTACGACGAAATCGTCTTCCCCTATGCTACACTGGCAGAAATCGTCATCATCCTCGTCGCAGCCTTCCTCTCCATCAAGACGACGAAGACGTCGACGCGGGAACTCAACGAATTCACGTATGCCCCTATCCTGGAAGTCGCTAAGCTGTTCATCGGCATTTTCATCACCATGATCCCGGCCCTGATCCTGCTCAAGGCCCATGGCGCTGAACTGGGTCTGACCCATCCGTGGCAGATGTTCTGGGCAGCCGGTGCCCTGTCGTCCTTCCTGGACAACACGCCGACATACCTGGTCTTCCTCCAGATGGCCGGTGCCCTCGGCGCTACCCAGGGCATCACGACCTCTGTCGGGACCGTATCCCAGCTCATGCTGGAAGCCATCTCGGCCGGTGCCGTCTTCATGGGTGCCAACACGTATATCGGCAATGCACCGAACTTCATGGTCAAATCCATTGCTGAAGAAAACAAGATCAAAATGCCGAGCTTCTTCGGCTACATGGGCTGGTCCGTCGCCATCCTCATCCCGTTGTTCATCATCGACACCGTCGTTTTCTTCCTGTAAGTTGTGGCTAGTGGCTCGTGGTTAGTGGCTAGCGGTCCCATGGACCGCATTTGTAGGGGCCGTCCCAGCGGGCGGCTGACGCTGGCTGCTCGCTATTTCTCCATCAGAACGTAAACAAGGGACTATCGCATAAAGGCTTATGTCATTATGCGTAGTCCCTTTTATCTTATAGTTTGTAGTTCGGAGTTTGCAGTTTGCAGCAGATGGTTTTAAATTTTTAACCATCCACTACAAACTAAAAACTACAAACTTCAAACACAAAAAAGCTGTCGCAAAAGCGACAGCTTTTTTAACTGGTGATCCATCCGAGATTCGAACTCGGGACACCCTGATTAAAAGTCAGGTGCTCTACCAGCTGAGCTAATGAATCATGGCTGGCAGGGGTAGCTGGATTCGAACCAGCGCATAGCGGAGTCAAAGTCCGGTGCCTTACCACTTGGCTATACCCCTATGGGGCGAGTATAGGGATTCGAACCCTAGCGTAACGGAGCCACAATCCGCCGTGTTAACCACTTCACCATACCCGCCATATTAGATTATCTGCGTCGGCCGCGCTGCATTAGCGCCGTCAACGTAGATAATCTTACCACGAGTCGCTCACAAAGTCAAGCACTTTTTCAAACTTTTTTAGCGTTCTTTTTCACCGTACAATAAATCTTTGACGAAATTCGGCAGGACGAAGGCGCTCTGCTGGATGCCTTCGTTATAGTACCGCGTCGGGAAGGTCCGTTTACGGTTCGGCTGCCACGTAAGGGGATCGTATTTCTTCGAGCCCATGGTGAAGCAGTGCATGCCTGACGGATAGAGGGGGATGAAGGCCGTGTACAGGCGGGTGATGGGGAAGATGTCCGACACGCAGTCGAAGATATCCTTGACCAGCTTGCGGTGCATGAACGGCGATTCGGTCTGCTGTACGAAGAGGCCGTCGTCTTTGAGGGCCCTGAAGGTATCCTTGTAGAAATCATACGAGAACAGGCCTTCGCCGGGACCAACAGGGTCCGAGCAGTCGACGATGATGACGTCGTAGTAATTTTCTGCTTCCCGCATGAACGCGATGCCGTCGCCGACTTTGACAGTCAGTTTCGGGTCGCCTTCGATCATGGCCTTGGCGATTTCCGGGAAATACTGCTTGGATAATTCGATGACCTTGCCGTCGATGTCGACCATGGTGACCGATTCGACTTCCGGATGGCGGACGGCTTCCCGGGCAGCGCCGCCATCGCCGCCGCCGATGATGAGGACTTTCTTGGGATTGGGATGGAGGAACATGGGGATGTGGACGATGCTTTCATGGTACATGAATTCATCTTTGATGGACGTCTGGAAAACGCCGTCCAGGACGAGCATACGGCCGAATTCCTTAGAATCGGCGACGATGATATCCTGGAACTGTGAATGGCCGCGGTAGAGGATATCCGACACTTCCGTCGTCAAATCCAGGTAGGGGGACTGATGTTCCGTTACGAATTTTCTCATGACAAGGCTCCTTTATCATATAAAGTATAGTTTTCATTAAGACATTGACACTTTTATTCTACCATATTTACCACCATTTGTCGTAACTCATTTTGGGTCGTAAAAAAATCCTCTGCCCCACCCCTTACAGAATAAGAGGAATATGGTACAATATAAAGTAGACTCTTTATATATAGTCTTTATCATATAGAAATTTATAAGAAAGAATCGGTTGGTAAACCGATAGGGTGACAAAACATGAAAAATCTCTTACATATCGGCATTGACATCGGCTCGACGACGGTAAAAATCGCCGTCCTCAATCATGCCAAACAGTGCCTCCACGCATGCTATGTCCGCCACTATACGGATATACGCCAAAAAGTCTGGGATTTACTGCAAAACGCCTATGAAATCTTTGGCGACCGTCAAATCACCATGGCCATCACCGGCTCTGGCGGCATCGCCCTGGCAGACTACCTGCACATCCCCTTTTTGCAGGAAGTCATCGCCGGTACCAAAGCCGTCCGCACGTATTATCCCCAGTCGGACGTCATCATCGAACTCGGCGGTGAAGATGCGAAGATCACCTATCTGACCGGCGGCAACGAACACCGCATGAACGGCAACTGCGCCGGCGGGACCGGGGCCTTCATCGACCAGATGGCGACCCTCCTCGACACCGATGCCGGCGGCCTCAATGAAATGGCCAAGAAAGCCGACACAATTTACCCCATCGCCGCCCGCTGCGGCGTCTTCGCCAAGACCGACATCCAGGCTCTGCTCAACGAAGGGGCCAGCAAGGAAAACGTCGCGGCGTCGGTCTTCCAGTCCATCGTCTTCCAGACCATCACCGGCCTGGCCTGCGGCCGCCCCATCAAGGGGACAGTCTGCTTCCTCGGCGGCCCGCTGACCTACTTGTCCCAGCTTCGGGAACAGTTCGCCAAGACGCTCCACTTGACGCCGGAACAGGTCATCGCCCCGGAAAACGCCCAGGTCTACGTGGCCATCGGCGCCGCCCTGGGCAGTATAGACACGAAACCCGTGTCCTTCATGAACCTCATGGGCCAGCTGAAGAGCGTCGACGAATCGACGCTGGCCAAATCGGACCGCGTCGAACCGCTGTTCAACAATCAGGCTGAGCTCGACGAATTCCGGGCCCGCCACAGCCAGCATACCGTCCCCCAGGCGGACATCACCACCTACAGCGGCCCGTGCTACCTGGGCATCGACGCCGGCTCGACGACGATTAAAGCCGTCGTCCTCAGCGAAGACATGAAGATCCTCTATTCGCACTATCAGAACAACGAAGGCAGCCCCTTGGCGGCAGCCAAGAAAATCGTCGCTGAAGTCTACCGCCGCCTGCCGGAAAAGGCCTTCATCGCCAAGGCCGGCATCACGGGCTACGGCGAATCGCTGCTCAAAGAAGCGCTGCACCTCGACCTGGGCGAAGTCGAAACCATTGCCCACTATCAGGCAGCGTCCCACTTCTGCCCGGACGTCGACTTCCTCCTCGATATCGGCGGCCAGGACATGAAATGCAGCCGCATCAAAGATGGTCATATCGAAGATATCCTGCTCAACGAAGCCTGCTCGTCGGGCTGCGGTTCCTTTCTGGATACCTTTGCCAAATCCCTGAAAATGTCCATCCAGGACTTCTCCCAGGCCGCCCTGCTGGCCAAGAGCCCCATTGACCTGGGCTCGCGCTGCACGGTCTTCATGAACTCCAAAGTCAAGCAGGCCCAGAAAGAAGGGGCCACGCTGGCCGACATTTCCGCCGGCCTTTCCTATTCGGTCATCAAGAATGCCCTTTATAAAGTCATCAAAGTCAAAGATCCGGCCAAATTAGGAAAGCACATCGTCGTCCAGGGCGGTACTTTCTACAACGACGCCGTCCTGCGGGCATTTGAAAAACTCCTGGGCCGCCACGTCATCCGCCCGGCCATTTCCGGCCTCATGGGGGCCTTCGGCATGGGCCTCATCTGCCGCACGGCCTACCACGAAGACCATGCCAAATCGACCATCGTCAGCCCGAAAGCCCTGGAAGAATTGCAGGTCACGACGTCCATCCGCCACTGCGGCTTGTGCACCAACAACTGCCTGCTGACGGTCAACACCTTCAACGACGGCCGTTCCTTCATCACGGGCAACCGCTGTGAACGCGGCGCCGCCGGCTCGACAGCAGCCCGCAAGAAGCCTCTGCCCAACATGTACAAGGTCAAATATAACTTGCTCTTCGGCTATAAGCCCGTAGAAAATGCGCCGCGCGGCACCGTCGGTATCCCGCGGGTCCTCAATATGTACGAAGACTATCCCTTCTGGTTCACGTTCTTCACCAAACTCGGCTACACCGTCGTCCTCTCGGACCCGTCGTCGAAGGCCCTGTTTGAAAAGGCCATGGACACGGTCCCGTCGGACTCGGCCTGCTACCCGGCCAAACTGGTCCACGGCCACATCGAGAACCTACTGGAAAAGGGCGTCGATCGCATCTTCTATCCGTGCATCCAGAACGGCCCCAGCGAAGGCAGCAAGGACAATACCTTCAACTGCCCCATGGTCATGAGCTATCCCGAAGTCATCCGCAACAACATGGGCGAACGCCTGGCCGAAACCAATACGCCCTACCTCTGCCCCTTCCTGCCCCTCCATGACAAGAAACGCATCGGCAAACGCCTGGCCGAAGAATTGAAGGCCTGGAACCTGCCGGCTCACGAAGTCAAAGCCGCTGCCGCTGCCGCCTGGGATGAAGAAGAAGCATATAAACAGAAGATATACGACATTACCAAAAAAATCCTGGATAACCTGGAAAAGACGGGCCAGCGGGCCATCGTCCTCTGCGGCCGTCCGTACCACATCGACCCGGAAATCAACCACGGCATCCCGGAACTCATCAACATCCTAGGCCTGGCCGTCCTCACCGAAGACGGCGTCGCTCCCCTGGGCCAGTTCCCGGGCCACCTGCGCGTCGTCGACCAGTGGTCCTACCATTCGCGTATCTACCGGGCTGCCCAGTACATCACACAGCATCCGAACCTGGAACTGGTCGAACTCAATTCCTTTGGCTGCGGCCTTGACGCCATCGTCGCCGACCAGGTCCAGGACATCCTGGCCCACGGCCACAAGATCCATACACTGCTCAAGATCGACGAAGGCTCCAACCTGGGTGCCATCCGCATCCGCCTGCGCTCACTGCTCTTTGTCATGAATCACCGTCCCAAAGAAGATCACGTCGTCGAACCGTATTCTTACGAAAAGACGATTTTCACCAAGGAAGACGCCAAGCAGAACGTCATCCTGGCTCCGTCGATGACACCGATTCATTTCCCCTTGTTCAGCGCCGCCTTTGAACACGAAGGCTACCGCGTCGAACTCCTGCCCCACCAGGGCCAGAAGGCCATCGACACGGGCCTGGCCTATATCCACAACGACGCCTGCTATCCGGCCATCATGAGCCTGGGCCAGATCATTACGGCCCTCAAATCGGGCAAATACGACCTGGACCACACGACAGTCATGATTTCCCAGACCGGCGGCTGCTGCCGGGCGACGAACTACATTGGCATGATCCGCAAGGCCCTGAACGACGCCAACATGTCCCAGGTCGCCATCTTGTCGCTGAACCTCAAGGGCATGAACAAGCAGCCCGGCTTCCAGCCCGGCATCGGCTTCTGGCATCGCCTGGTCATGGGCATGATCTACGGCGACGCCCTGCAGCAGGTCCTCTACCGCACGCGGCCTTATGAAAAGGTCAAGGGGACAGCCGAAGCCCTCTTCCACAAGTGGCAGAAGAAATGCGCCGAACAGCTGAAGAAGGCCGATTTCAAATCGTTCAAGAGAAATATCCGAGACCTCATCGACGAATTCGACCACATCGACATGAGTGAAACCATGAAGCCGCGCATCGGCCTGGTCGGTGAAATCTACGTCAAGTTCCACCCCATCGCCAATAACCACATCGTCCGCATGATTGAAGAAGAAGGCGGCGAAATCATCGTCTCCGGCCTGGCAGACTTCTTCCTCTACGGCCAGCTGGACAACCAGTTCCGCCATAAATACCTGTCGGGCAGCTGGAAGGATTCCTTCCTCAGCAAGACTGCCGTCCGCCTCTTGGAATGGTACCGCAAGCCTTACGAACAGGCCGTCGCCAAGAGCCGCCATTTCGACCCGATCACATCCATTTACGACATCGCTGACGAAGCGAAGAAATACTTGTCCCTGGGCCATGAAGCCGGTGAAGGCTGGTTCCTCACGGGGGATATGATCGACCTCATCCACCGCGGCGCCAAGAACATCGTCTGCCTCCAGCCCTGGGCCTGCCTGCCGAACCACGTTACGGGCAAAGGCATGATCAAGACCTTGAAAGCCGCCTTCCCGGAAACGAATATCGTCGCTATCGACTATGATCCCAGTGCCAGCTCGGTCAATCAGACAAACCGCCTGAAACTGATGCTGACGACGACTTTTGAGGGCATCCGCGAACCGGTACAGGAAGACACCAAGCCGGTCATGCCCTTCATGAGCGGTGTCCGCATCAACAGCTCACTGGAAAAATAGTTCCAATAAAAGGGGGTATGTATCATGAAAAACATCTTAGTTCCTATTGACGGTTCCCAGCCGTCGCGCAACGCCTTGCAACATGCCATCGACATTGCTAACGCATATAGTGCCGAATTGACCATCGTCAATATCACCAATGCCGATGCCGTCCTGGACAGCTTCGATGTCTTTGAAGACATGACCGATGAAAAAGTCAAGGACCTGACCAAACTGGCCAAGGATAAGAGCGGCTACGTCCTGGAAAAAGCCATGGACGCCGTTCCGGAAAACCTGACGGTCCACACGGTCCAGCTGGTCAGTACGCCGGAAATCGGCATCCTCAGCGAAGCCGACAAATGCGACGCCGACCTCATCGTCATGGGCCGCCGGGGCAGCCATTCCCTGTCGGAACAGCTCCTGGGCAGTGCCAGTACTTACGTCCTGGCCCATGCCAAATGCCCGGTCCTCCTGGCGCACAATAAGAAAGAAGGACCGTACCGGCGCATCCTCGTCCCGGTTGACGGCTCGGAAGAATCACTGAAAGCCGTCCGCTACGCCGTAGAATTCGCCAAAGCCGACGGCGCATCGGTCACGGTCTTCCACGTCGCCAACATGCGCGACCTCATCGCCGAAGAAACAGCACTGGACCAGAAAAAACGCGGCCTCGAAGACTTGACCGACCGCCTGCGCCAGAGTGCCGACCGCGTCTTTGCCCTGTGCAAGGCCGCCATTGCCGACCATAAAGGCGGCGTCGACATCCACTTCGTCGCCAACATCGGCCGTCCGGGCCCGACAATCCTCAAAAAAGCCGAAAAAGACGGTTCGGACCTGCTCATCATGGGCAGCCGCGGCCGCAGCGGCCTGACCTCGATTCTCCTGGGCAGCGTCAGCCGCTACATCACGACCCATTCGGGCCTGCCCGTCATGATTGTAAAATGATAGTCAGGTGCGGTGCACCTGACGCAGGTCGCAGGTCGCAACGGTCTTATGGACCGTACCCGCAGGGACCGTCCTGCTAAGGCGGCCCGCCCTGAATGATGGGGATAACGCAGACCGCAACGGTCCCTTGGACCGTATGTAGGGGCCGTCCTGTCAAGGCGGCCCGCCTCGAATGACGGGGATAATGCACTCCGACTACACCCGAATACATAAAAAGGGGCTATCGCATTAAGCAAAAACACTTAATACGATAGCCCTTTTTCATTGAAATTTCTGAGAAAAAGCAACCTCTCAGTCAGCATTGCTGACAGCTCCCCTATAAAGGGAGCCAGGGCAGGCCGTACCGGACGGCTCCTGCATTGCGGATGCGGACTGAGACCTGCGACCTGCGGGCCGCCCTTTGGGCGGCCCCTACAGTTGCATAGCCTTGTAGAGTTTTTCGGCGGTCATGGGCAGGTCGCGTAGCCAGATGCCCGTAGCGTTATAGATGGCGTGGGCAATGGCCGGTGCCGGCGAGTCGATGACCAGTTCGCCGATGGACTTGGCGCCGAAAGGCCCGTTCGGTTCATAGCTCGGTTCAAATTCGACGTTGATCTGGCCCAGGTCCATGCGCGTCGGCATACGGTACTGCATGAAGGAGTTATTCTGCAGGCGGCCCGACGGCGTATACTGGATATTTTCGGTCAGGGCCATGCCGATGGCCTGGACGATGCCCCCTTCGGTCTGGACTTTGGCCAGGGCCGGATTGATGACCGTACCGCAGTCGACGACGGCGTCATACTGCACCAGGGAGATGTGCCCCGTTTCCGGGTCGACGTCGACCGTTGCCGCACCGGCCATATACGGCGGCGGACTGGTCGGCGAATAACACGATTCTGTCGCTTCCAGGGCGATGTCATTCATGAACATGGCGTCATTGCCCAAGTCCTTGAGGGTGATTTTCTTGCCAGTAGACAAGTCAGTAATGGCTTTGCCGTCGAATTCCAAATCGTCAACGTTAGCTGCGCCGAGCTTGACAGCTGCCCGTTCTTTCATGCGCTGTATCAGGCTCTGGCAGGTCTTGACGACGGCATTGCCCGTGAGGTATGTCGTCGACGACGCATAGGATCCGCTGTCGTACGGCGATGTATCCGTATCGACGCCATAGGTGACGACATTGTCGACAGGGCACATGAGACATTCTGCGGCAATCTGGGCCAGGATAGTATCGCAGCCCGTCCCCATATCGGTAGCTCCGATATTGAGGGAATAGAAGCCGTCGTCATTGACCTTGATGGTGACCGAAGCGACGTCGACATTGGAAATGCTCGACCCCTGCATGGCCGTTGCAATGCCGATGGCCCGGATATGGCCGTTGGACAGGACCTGGCGCGGGCAGTCGTCCTTCCAGCCTGACATCTGGACGACCCGTTCCAGGCATTTATCCAGCGTACAGCTCAAGGCCGTTTCATTGAAATAGGCCGGCAGGACCTGCCCCTGGCGGACCATGTTCTTCAGGCGCAGGGCGACAGGGCTCATGTGCAGAGCCGCAGCCAGTTCGTTGACGGCCGTTTCCAGGGCGAACAGCCCCTGAGTCGCACCGTAACCGCGATAAGCGCCGGCCGCAATGGTATTGGTATAGACGCAGGTATAGCTGAAGCGGAAGGCTTCGGCTGCATTGTATAAAGGAATCGACTTATGGCCTGACAAGGTGACCGTCGTCGGCGTGTGTTCGCCATAAGCGCCGGCATTCCACAGGGAATCGAGGAAAATGCCGCGGATATGGCCGTCTTTGCTGGCGCCGAGGACGACGCGGATCTGCGATTCATGACGCGGCGTCGATACGGTCATGGATTCTTCCCGACTGTAGATCATATACGCCGGCTTGCCCGTCAGCCAGGCGATATAAGCAGGGTAGACTTCCATGACGACAGTCTGCTTGGAGCCAAAACCGCCGCCGATACGCGGCTTGATGACGCGGATCTTCGATTTCGGGATTTCCAGGGCGTTGGCGACGACGCGGCGGACGTGGAACGGGACCTGCGTCGAGCTGACGATGGTCAGGCGGCCGAAGGCGTCCTTATAGGCATAGGCCCGGAACGTTTCCATAGCGCCCTGCTGATTCTGACGCGTATGATAGGTCCTGTCGATGACGACGTCCGACGAAGCCAGGACGGCATCGACGTCGCCGTGTTCGTCACAGGCCTGGGCGACGAGATTGCGCTTGTTGTCGCCGCCGACATCGACGAGGGGCTTCCAGTTGTCTTCGGGATGGACGACGATATCGTTGTCCAGAGCTTTGGTGAAATCGAGGAGCGGTTCCTGGACTTCGTATTCAACGCGGAGGACGCGGAGGGCCTTGTCGACGGCGTCTTCATTCGTACCGGCGACGAGGGCGACGGGATCGCCGACGAAGCGGATCTGCTTATCCAGGATAAGGCGGTCATACGGGCTCAGTTCCGGATAGGTCTGACCGGCAATGGTGAAACGCGACTGAGGCACGTCTTCAGCCGTGACGATGCAGACGATGCCCGGCACCTTTTCGGCAGCGCTCTTATTCACCTTCTTGACGATGGCTCTGGCATGGGGACTGCGCAGGGCCTTGACGATGAGACAGTCCTTGGGCCGCAGATCATCCGTATAGACCGGCTGGCCCGTGACCAGAGCCTGAGAATCCTTCTTGGCGACAACGTGATTGATAGCTTTGTATTCCATTATGCCCGGACCTCCTTCCCCTTGGCTTTGAAATAGGCCTTGATAGCCCGCATATGGCTCACGTAGCCCGTGCAGCGGCAGAGATTTCCTGACAGGAATTCCTTGATTTCATCTTCTGTCGGCGCATCCAGCTTGCGGACCATGGCCAGGACGTTCATGACGAAACCCGGATTGCAGAAGCCACACTGGTCGGCGCCTTCGCGGCCCATATAGAAAGCGAATTCTTTGGCTTCATCCTGCAAACCTTCGAGGGTCGTCACATGGCGGCCGTCGATGCGGACAGCCAGCAGGGCACACGACAACATAGGCACATCGTCGACCCAGACCGTACAGAGGCCGCAGTTCGTCGTTTCACAGCCGCATTTGACGCTGTAACAGCCCTGGCTGCGGAGAAAATCATAGAGCATCAGGCCCGGCGCGACGTCAGCCGTCGCCTTCTTGCCGTTCAGCCAATACGTAATGGTCATCACTGGTCACCTCCCAGAACTTTTGCCAATAAGCGCCGGCAGAGGACGACAGCCATATCCTGGCGGTAATCGGCGGAACCGCGCATATTGCTTTCATAAGTCATGGAATGGGCAATTTGTTTGGCAGCCCCTTCCAAGCCCTGGCGACGCACATCAGCTGCCGGCAGACGGACGACTTCTGCCCGGGCCGGGCGGGCGCCGATGGCACAGCGCACGTTTTCTGCGTCAGCCGATACGGCCACGGCGATGACAGGGAAGTCCGTTTCATTGAGGCGCAGCGAATCATACGCCGTCTGGCAGGCCTTTTTCGGGATGATGATGTGAGTCACGATGTCTTTCCCCGGCCCGGTCTGACCGAAATCGGCCAGGCTGACGATACCGCCCTTGTACAATTCGACCTGGGCATCCAGGGCCAGGAACAGCGTCCAGATGTCGGAAAAGCCGAAGCGCCCGCTGATACTGCCGCCGACCGTCGCCATATTGCGGAACTGGGTCCCGACGATATGGCGGACCGCTTCCTTCATGGCGCCTTGAGTGAAAGCAGCCAGCCCATCGTGGCCTTCGAGCTGCCCTAACGTAACCATAGCACCCAGGCGGAAAGAGTCCTCCCCTTCTTCGATCTGGTCCAGCCCCAGCGCCGACAAATCGATAGCCTGGGCAATGCGCCGCTGCGGCGACAAGCGGAGCCAGCAGCAGCCGCCGAGGACGACAGCGGACCGTTTCTGGTTAAGCTCCCACGCTTCTTCCAGAGAGGCCGCTTTCGTATATTGCGCAATATTCATAAAAAACCCTCCTTTACAGGGCAAAAAATAAATTCAATGCATAGTCCATCAAGTTTATTATACCAGCAAAAAAGGGCGGGCCGCAAGAGACTGTATGAGACATAAAAAAAGGATTTGTCGCACGTGCGACAAATCCTTTTCTTGTAGGGGCGACCGCGTGAGGCAGCCTCTCTGGAATATGTACGATTTCCCAATCAGCTTGCTAGGAAAGACATCCAAATCCCTAACGGGTCGCCCACGGGCGACCCCTACAAACTCCGTACTATAACTATAAAGAGAAAGGCCCTTGCATTATGGCTGTATTTTGAAAAGTCTTTCTGTATTTGCTTTGGCATGAGCTGTCAATTCTTCGACAGATACGCCCATATACCCGGCCAGGGTCTGTGCCACATAGGTGATATTGTTGGGCACATTGGTCCGGGGCAGGTGGAAGCCCCGCGGCGTCAGGTACGGTGCATCCGTTTCGATGAGGACCCGGTCCAAAGGCAGGATGGATACAGCATCGCGTAAGGGAGCCGCCCGCCGTTCATCGCAGATCCAGCCGGTAATACCGATATAAAAACCCAAATCGAGCATCTTTTCCAGCGTCTTCTTGTCGCCCGTATAACAGTGGACGACCGATTGCGGGCAAAGCCCTTCATGCCCCTTGAAACAAGCCAGGAAGTCATCAGCTGCGTCCCGTTCATGAAGGAACATGGGCTTACCTAATTCTTCTGCCATGGCAATGAGGGCTTTAAAAAAGTGGAGCTGGTTCTCTTTCTTAGAATACATGCGGTCGTAATCAAGACCCGTTTCACCGACAGCGACGACTTTCGGATTCGTCGTGATGATGCGCCGGATTTCCTCCAAATCCGCCTCCGTCGCTTCATCAACCACGTGAGGATGGATACCGGCCGTGCCAAAAGCCGTGTGATGGCGGACAAACTGATTGACCAGACGGTTCTCCCGGGCCTCTGACCCAGTCAGGATACAGCAGATACCGTCCGCCGCCGCATCGGCAATGATTTTTTCCGGTTTAAGAAAAGACCGGGTAAATAAATTGAGCCCAATATCATAATATTTTATATCCATGTCAGACACCTCGTGAAAATAAGATTCCACGAATATTGTACCAAAAAAACAGGTTCCTGCGTAGCTTAAAAAAAGCTTGTCACACAACGACAAGCCCTTTAAGGTTGTTAGCGGCTAGCAGTTAGTGGTTAGCGGATGTTTTTTAATTTAAAGGTTTTCTGCCTTTTTCCTATCCTTCTTGTGTCAAATCAATTCCAAAATCATTATGCAGGGTCGTAATCTTTTCACTGGCATTCTTTGATGATACCCATTTTGCCTCATTGTACCAAATTTTGTTTTTTTGTACAATCCACATTCATGGCAAAAAAAGAGCACCCAGAAAATTTTCCTAGGTGCTCTCTGTCCAGTAATCTGGCGGAGTGAGAGAGATTCGAACTCTCGCAGGCCTTACGACCTCTAACGATTTAGCAAACCGTCCTCTTCAGCCTCTTGAGTATCACTCCATGCGTCAACTGACTATGTCAGTATACTACGATGGAGCGATATTGTCAAGTTATTTTTTCAATATATCTTCTACGGCCTTGGTTTTATTGTTCATCATATTCGTATAGCCCGGTCGGATATCGGCTTTCAAGACGACTTCAGCCCGCAGACCCTGGTCCGTCAGGTATTGCGTCGCTTTTTTGACGACTGCCATGACATCGTCCCATTCGCCTTCGATTTCGGTGAACATGGAATTGGTCCGGTTCGGTAAGCCTGATTCCCGGATAATACGCACGATTTCAGCGACATACGGAGCGAATTCATCGCCAGTCCCGCACGGGGCAATAGCTACAGCAATTAAGGTATTCATGATATTATGCCTCCTCTACAGTCAATGGGTTCTGGGCAATCGCATCGGGCGTTGCCACATAGAGTTCGTCGATGAAATCCGTCTGGAAAGAACCTGTCCCTTTGGCATGAGCTGCGGCCCGTGTACCGGCCAGGTTATAGACGGCAGAGCCGGTAATGGCGGCGATGAACGGATCTGCTACGGCTGCATAGACAGCCATGACACCGCCAAGGGAACAGCCTGTCCCGGTAATGCAGGGCATCATTTCCGAACCGCCCTGGGAAAAGACGAGCTGCCGGCCATCGGTAATCAAATCTTCTTCTCCCGAAATGGCTACGGCTCCGCCAGTCCAGCGGGCTACAGCGACGGCAGCCGGAGCGGCAGAACGAACAGAATCGGTAGAATCGACACCGCGAACGTCCGAAGTATCAGAACCGCCTTCTAAGCCCCATAATCCGGCCAAGGCAATGATTTCAGAGGCGTTGCCCCGGATAA
This sequence comes from Megasphaera intestinihominis, assembly GCF_040096415.1. Taxonomy (NCBI): domain Bacteria; kingdom Bacillati; phylum Bacillota; class Negativicutes; order Veillonellales; family Veillonellaceae; genus Megasphaera; species Megasphaera intestinihominis. The sequence goes on along the minus strand of NZ_JBBMEU010000021.1, from coordinate 768 downwards.
TAGACGGTTTATAGACCTTGAAGGTCGTCAAAAGGTCCGTCCGCATTTGCCCCATGCCAATGGCCACGGGATCCAGGACCCAGGGTTTGCCTTCTTCATGGAGTACGGCTGCCGTTTTTGGCAGTGTTTCCGCATAAATCGGGAACAACGTCCCTACGTTAATATACATAGATGCGCCGGCCTTGGCCATACTGACGCCTTCGTCCGGTAAATATACCATAGCCGCCGAGCCGCCGACAGCCAGCTGGGCATTGGCAACGAAATTAATGGTCACCGTATTCGTAATAGACGGCGTCAGCGGATTCGATGCCTTAGCCAGTTTCGCGGCTTCCCTAACGGCATCGCGGATTTCAGATTCAGTCATATTATTACCACCTTTGTCATTTTGCTGTTTCTATTATAGACGTTCTGCTGGTGAAAGACTAGAGGGGATTTAGTAGCATATCCACAATCCGAGACAGTTAGCGGTCAGCAGTTAATTGTCCGCAGCCTTGCGGACTACACCGTAGGGGCTTGCACGTGGCAAGCCCGCTATGACTATGTGAGCATAACGTATACTAATATATGTGCGTGTTTTCCTGCATCACCTGTCATGTATGATGGATATGCCATTATTCCGAACGGGCGCCCCTACTGAGTCCGAGTCCGTCATGTATGGCGTATACACCATGATTCGTAGGGGCTTGCACGCGGCAAGCCCGCTATGACTATGTGAGCATAACGTATGCTGATATATGTGCGTGTTTTCCTGCATCACCTGTCATGTAT